>JASFTE010000238.1:0-7133 GCA_050114035.1 Armatimonadota bacterium
ATGGCCCTGGCCCGGTCGCCGAACGCCCCGGCATCGGCCGGCGCCGCGAAGTCGATGAGCAGCTCGGCCGTCTTGTGACTGAGGTCGTAGAGCCAGTAGTGATCGCTCTTGAACGGCACGCCGCGGCCCTCGCCGAACTTCGCGCTGACGTACTCCACACGGAGCTCGCACCGCGGGCTGACGGACAGCCTGCGCGGAGGATCGCCGGTGAAGTCCCGGTCGCAGACAAGCAGCGCGGAGTCGCCCCTGCGGACCGCCAGCCATCCCTCGGCGTCGGCGCCCGTCCACCTCACTTCATCCCCGACGCCGGCACGCCCCGCGTCCTCGATGGCCGAGGAGTAGTACCGGTTGACCTTCCCCTGGTGCAGCCAGACGCTCCGCCCGCCGGTCAACGGACTGCGAAGCGTGTCGCCCGCTCCCACCGACACCTCGGTCTCCACCTCCACGCTTGGCCGCAGCGTGATGGCGGCGCTCCGGAGATTAGCGTGGTAGACGCGCTCGGAGTTGGAGTTGGCGAGGATGTGCTTCACGTACACGTCAGTCCGGCCGGCCCAGGCGGTAATGCGCGTCGTGTACGTCAGGCGGCAGTCGCCCGTGCCCTCGTAGGCGCCATCAAGGCGGAGGGTCACGCGCAGCGGACCTCGGCACTCAAAGACGGTTTTCTCCGGCGCGCCGGCGACGTATCGCTCGCCGGTCTTGCCCTCTACGTACGTCAGGCTGCCGGGGCCCGAGAGAGCGGCGGCGCCGCGCACGCGGGCGCTCTCAAAGATGCCGAATGGCTTCGTCCTGCTCACGGAGAACGCGAGCGGGCCCGTGTCGATGGAGATGCTGTCTGCGGTGTCCGTGACGCTGATCGTCTGCGGGGGCTTCGCGCCGCTCTGCTCGGGCTTCAGCAGGAGGCGCTTCGTCTCGCCCGCCCCGATGTCGAGTTGAAAGTCCAGGAGCACCCACCGCAGGGAGCCGTTCGCGTCGACCACCAGCGGCGTCGCCTGGAGGGGCACGGCGGCGTCGGCGTCCTGGAGTGAGAACTCCTGGCCCGGGCGATACTGGCCCGCCGGCAGGCACACGCCGCTTGTGACCGGCTCGGCAACCCGGGCGAGGCCCGCCGGCTCCTCGACCGTCAGCGGGACATCGGCCAATGCCAGAGTGGTGCAGCAGGCGCCAATGATCAGCAGAGACATCATCGTCCGCATCGCGGTCACCTCTCGGCAGGGCAGCTACGATCCCCTATCGGCGCGGCGGATCAGCTCTGCCGCCTGTCGAACGGCCTCCTGCTCGTTGGAGAAGTGCAACATGCCGGCGGCGTGCTCCAGCGGGAAGAAGTCGCCGGCGTCGAAGGTCGGCCGCTCGACTACGACGCGCTGCTCAGGTCCGGCGCGCATGAGGAGGTGGTGCACCGTCTTCTCAACGTGCCCCGGCAACTCCGCGTCGTAGTAGCTGTAGGTGGACTCGCCGATGGTGGCGATCACCTCGGTGCACACATCGGCCTCCTCGGCCACCTCGCGAATTGCCGCCTCCTCGACGCTCTCCCCGGGGTCCACGTGCCCCTTGGGCAGCCGCCATCGACCCGAGCGGGCGCGGCGAAGGAGAAGCACCTCCGACGCCTCACCGGTCATCCGGAACACGACTCCGCCGGCTGATACGGCCCTGGCATGTCCAGCCATGTCACACCAAGTGCCAGGTTCTCGCCGCGTTTGTCAATGCCCTGCCGGATGCGGGGATGGGAGGCAGCATGTCAGGGACGAGGAGCGCCGTCAGCTCCGGGCCCACGAGGTGCCACACGCGGAGGCGGAGAAGTCAGTGGCGTTGTGGATCCACCGGGGTCAAGCGCGCATCCCGGGGAGCGTTCCCAGCATGAGTGACGCAACGCCCGACCTGTCGGAGTTCGTCAGGCAATGGGGCACCGAGGCCCTGGAGCATCCGGACTGCGGCCTCTGCGGTGGGGACGACAGACGGCAATTGGTGGAAGAGCACTTTGCGGAATACGTCTTCGGCGTCGTGGAGTGCACGAGCTGCGGGTTCGCCTACACGTGCCCCCGACTCACATCCACGCTGCGCGAGCAGCTCCACACGCCGCGCCTCCGGAACGCCCTGGTTGATGCCGGCATCCTCGCCCGGCACCATCGCGTTCCGACGGAGCACCCGGCCGTATTCGACTACGATGCGCAGGAGGTCCATCTGCAGCGGTACCGCATCGGGTTGTCGCTTCTGAGGCAATGGGCGCCATCCGGCCGTTTGCTGGACGTCGGCTGCGCCGGCGGGCGGTTCGTCGAGCTGGCCGGGGAGGCGGGGTACGAGGCCATGGGCTGCGACGTCGTGGCGTCGGCCCTCGAGCATGGGCGAGGGCTTGGACTGGACCTGCGTCTCGGGACGGTGGGCGACCTGGGCATTCCCGCGGCGAGCCTCGATGCCGTGACGCTGTGGAACGTACTGGAGCACGTCCCGGAGCCCAGGGCCACGATGAGTGAAGTGGTGTCGCTGCTGCGACCGGGGGGCGTTGTACTCATCGAGTCGCCGAGCTTCGCCGTCTACAGGATTCGCGCGCGACTTGGCCTCGTAGCGCCGCCGGGCGAGCATCGGCTCGACGCGTACGAGCACATCAACCACTTCACACCCGCCACGCTGCGCCGTCTGCTCCACGGTGTCGGCTGTGAGGACGTTGAGTTCAGCATCGCCACCGGAGGCGGCTCGCGCAGCCTGAAGGAACGGATGCGATCATCCGTCACCCGGCTCATCTTCGCGCTGACATGCAGGGGCGTCAACTTGCACTTCCCGTTGCTTGCCGTGGCGCGGAAGGCCCGGTAGCTGTCCCCCCCAGCAGGCCCGACGCTTCAGTCGCCAATTGCAGAGAGGAGCGCCAATCATCATCAAGCTAGGGTATCACCCCGCCACATGGAGCAAAGGGCGGAGGCTGCCGGCGATGTGGCAGGCCATGGACACCATCGCGGAGCTGGACTGGGACGGATTCGAGTTCGCCGGCCGGGGCCTCTCGGTGTACTACGATCGCCCGGAGCAGTTCGGCGGCACGCTGAGGGCCAAGGGGATCGAGCTGTCCACGATCTACACCGGCTGCTCCTTCGCCGCCGAGGACGCCATCGAGGCTGAACTCGGCTACGTGACGGCGGCCGCGGACTTCTGTGCCGCGCTTGGCGTTGAGACGATATTGATCGACGGCGGGCGCAAGGGGGACGGCGCAGGTACGGAGGAGGACTACCGGCGCGTGGCCGCCGCCGCAAATCGCATGGGCGAGATAGCGCGAGAGCGCGGCCGGACGTGCTCCTGGCACCAACACTGGGGCACGCTGTTCGAATACCCGGACGCCTTCGACCGCCTCATGGCGCTCACGGATCCCGAGTTGGTGCGGTTCACGCCCGACACGGCGCAGCTGACCCTCGGAGGCTTCGATCTGGTCCACGTGTTCACCCGGTACCTGGACCGCATCCACTACGTGCACTTCAAGGACCTCGGGCCGGACCGCCGCTTCATCGAGCTCGGCCGAGGCGTGGTCGATCTCCCGCCCGTGTGGAGCATCCTACGCGAGGCGGGCTACGAGGGATGGATCGTGGTTGACCTTGACTACACGTCGCTGCCTCCCGCGGAGAGCTGCCGGATCAACAAGGAGTACCTGAACGAAATCCTCGGCATCCTCGGCGAACGCGACCGCGGCGCCGCATCGGCATTGGCATGAACAGCACTTGACGCCCCTCGCGAAAGTTCGCTAATATAGCGCCCGTCGAATGGGGCGCCGCCCACGTCAGGGACGCAGAGCAGGGAGAGAAGACGAGGCCCGGATGGCGTGGCGTCGGTGCCCGGCGTGGGGCGCACGGGCGCACGGCATTTGCCAGTATGCGTGAGCGCCGACGGACTCAGGGAGGAACACACCCGATGGCGCCAGCGACCATCGCAGACGTCGGAGACCAGCTCCGATCGGGCATCGCGACCACGCTGCAGCGGATCAGTCGCCTACAGGAGTTGCTGGAGGGCTTCAGCCAGGTGCTGCGGCGAGGGATGGGGACGGAGCTCTCGATCGAGGGCGACGACGACGACGTGGAACGCGATATAGCCGAATCGCTGGAGAGCGCCGAATCGATGCTGGTGGACGCGGAGGCATCGCTGGAGGAGGCCAGCAGCTTCATCGAGGCTGCCATCACGGCCTTCGAGGATGCCTCGGAGGACGACGAAGAGTGAGATGCCGGAGCGCGCCGCCCCGGTGACTCCCTCGGGCGCAGGGCGGAGTGTGCGCCACACCCCGAGGCGTAGCCCACGTGGCGGCGCGTTCTGCCTTGGAGGCTCTCCTGCACACCTCGCCTTGCCTCACCCATGATGGCCCAGACCATGCGGAAGGCCACGAAGCCGCTCCGCAATTCACCCTCATTGCCCCGCACTACGATGTGCTCATGACCGGCGTCCCCTACCGTCGCTGGGTGGATTACGTCCAGGAGTTGCTCCAGCGCCTCGGCCACCGCGCGCACCGCGTGCTCGACCTCGCCTGCGGCACCGGTCGCGTCGGGTTCGGGCTGGCACGGCGCGGGTGCCGCGTCGTCGGCGCCGACATCTCGCTCCCCATGGTGCAGGTGGCCGCACGCAGCCCGGAGGCCCGGGAGCTCGGCGTGGCCGTGTGCGTCCAGGACGCGCGTGCTCTGGGCTTCCGCCGGCATTTTGATCTCGTCGTGTGTCTGTACGACAGCCTCAACTACATCCTGGAGCCCAAGGGCCTCCGCGACTGCTGCACGGGCGTGGCCGCGTGCCTGCGTCCCGGGGGCATCTTCATCTTCGATCTCAACACCGAGCGAGCGCTCAAGAGGAACCTGTTCACACAGCACAACCTCGGCAAAGGCGCCCGGTTGACGTACGACTGGCGCAGCTCCTACGACCGCCGCACGAAGATATGCACAGTGGATATGCACTTCGTGTGGCGGGAGGGCGACCGCGAGCACGCGTTCCGCGAGGTGCACCGCCAGCGCGCCTATAGCACCCGCGAGGTGAAGTCGGCACTCAATGCGGCGGGCCTGGAAGTGGTCGGCCTCTACGATGCGCTGCGCTTCAAGCGCCCCACGTGGCGCTCGACGCGCGCCTACTATGTCGCCCGTCTGCCATCCTGACGCCGCCGACCGGCAGGACACTCGAATCCCAGCACCGGCCAGCTTGCCATGACGAGGCACTTCCCCCTCCTGATGACCGTGGCCGCCCTCTTGGGCCTTGGTCTCGGCATCTACGACTTCGTGCTGCCCTTCCTCCTGGCCCGCTGGGGCTTCTCATTCCTGAACATGGGCATCATTTTCGCCGTGGCCGGCGTGGCGATGGTCTTCGTGCGCGTCTACATGGGCGAGCTATCGGATCGCTTTGGGCGCAAGGCCTTCTACGCGGCTGCATTGGGAGTCGGCGCTGGTCTGACCTTCGTCACGCCCATGGCGCCGCATATGGCGGCCCAGATGGGCCTCAAGAGCCTCCGCGACGCCTCGTTTCAGACGTTCCAGAGCATGCATCAGCTCGTGCTGTATGAGGAGAGCACCGAGCGGTACCTCGACTACGTGGGCAAGACGCAGGGCGCGCAGTACCTGGCCGAGGGACTCGGAGCGCAGTTGGGCGGCACGGTACTGGCGCGCCGTGGCCACGCGGCTCCTCTGCATATCGCCGCCGCCGCGTTTCTCGTGGCCTTCTTGGGGTTTGTGGCCCTCTACCGGTCACCCCCCGTGCAGCGGCGCCGCGAGAGGGCCGGGTCGCTGCGCGAACTTTTCGGCCTCGATCTCTCACCGAAGCTCCGCCTCATGACCATCGCCAACCTCATCTTCACGATCGGACTGGCCACGAGCCACTGCTTCGTCATGCAGCTGTTTTTCAGGGAGAAGTTCGGCGTGTCGGAGGCGACGGTGGCCACCATCATGCTGCTGCACCGGCTCACCGCCGCCCTTCCGCTGTTGGTCGTCGGCTGGGTGGTGAAGCGGCATCTGAAGGCGGTCTACATCACCTTCCTCACCTTCGAGGGCATCGCCCTGCTGGTGTCGGCCTTCATCCCGAGCTTCCTCGCCGCAACCATCGTCTGGTTGACCCATGACCTCTTCGGCGCGGGGATCTGGATCCCGATACAGAGCACGCTCATGCAGAAGCACTCGCGCGACGGCGTTCGCGGGCGCGACGTCAGCAAGTCGTTGGCCATCGCCTCGCTGGGATGGATATTGGGGCCGATGATCGCCGGGGCCGTCTTTGCCCACAGCGTCGGCGCACCCTTCGCCATCAGTGGGCTCCTTATGGTCGTGGCCGCCGTGGTGCTCCTGTGGTTGTAGACGCGCTGCTTGATGCTCGATCGGCTCGCGGTCGGTTAGGCAGGTTACAGTCGGCCCGCGGCGTTGCGTGCATATTCTGTGCGGTCGGGCGCGAAGCGCGGAAGGAGACCGAGCGGCGCCCGTCGAAGTACAGAATTCAGGAAGGAGGGCTGCACATGAGAGTTGGCGCTCTGCTGTGCGCCGGGCTGGTACTGGCGTGCGCCGTTGGCGTCGCGGCAGAGGCTGTCAAGTCCGGGCTCCAGACCGGGGAAAGCGTCCCCGCGTTCCAGGTCGTGGACATCACCGGTCCGAGCAAGGGCAAGCAGCTCTGCTACGTCTGACAGAACGGCGCGGCGCCATCCATCCTGATCTTCACCAGGAAGCTGGATGGCGACTTGACCAGTCTGGTCAAGGCATCTGACAAGTTCATCTCGACTCACAAGGGCATGAAAGGCTTCGTCGTCGTGGTCGGTGATCGCGAGAAGCTGCAGGATCAAGTCAAGGACCTCGCCAGCAAGCAGAAGCTGGCGATCCCCCTGACGTTCCTCGCCGACGGGCCCGACGGAAAGACCGCGCAGAAGTACAAGCTGAACCCAGAGGTGGCCCACACCGTGCTGGTGTACGATAAGAAGAAGGTCACCACCAACTTCGCGCTCCAGAAGATCCGGGCCGAGGACGTCAAAGCGGTCACAGCCGCGGCCGACAAGATCGCGCCACGCAGCGGGGAAGGCACGTAGAGCAATGCAACGCCGGTTCCGCAGCCGAGGCAGCGGGGCGGCGTGGCAGTTTGCAGTGATGTCGTAAAACGTGGAATCATGTCGCAAACTACGACATGAGTGATAGGAGCGTCACAGTGGGCGCCTCGCTTGC
>JASFTE010000239.1:0-7103 GCA_050114035.1 Armatimonadota bacterium
CCTGCCGGGCAGACCGCTCCGCCTCCGTCATCCTCCGCATTGACACACGCCCACCGGGCGAGTACGCTATGCCATGTGGCGAGCCGCGCGTTGCGGCCTCGCGCGGATGGGGTATAGACCCGATATGCACGGCGCGCGACAGCAGCCGCCGGACAATCGTGGACGCAGAGCAAAAAGGAGTTGGCGCGATGAGATTGGCACCTTTGGCTCCCTGTCTGCTGCTCCTTCTGCCCGGTGTCGTGGCCGCCCAGGATCAGCCGGCCCCGGGGCCCGGGCTCTTCTCCGTTGTGGGGATGTACTCCGGCATCTGGGCCGACCACGTCGACGGCGCAGCCTATCCCAGCCAGGACCCGGTCTTCGCCACCAACGGCGTCACGGAGGCCTTCGACGACCTGTACCGGACGCACATGGCCGGCGCGGGCTGCAACACTCTCGCCGTCGAGGTCTCGTTCCCGTGCGAAGCCGAGACCGTGGCCAACCAGCTCGCCAATCTGTGCGCGTGGGCGAGCGGATTCGAGGGCACGCAACCGTACGTGCTCATCAGCCTTGGCGGCCCGCGCGACGCCGGCAGCATCGGGGAGATCGTCAGCGGAGCCACCAGTCTCGTGGCATCTCTCGCGGCGAAGCTGAAGCCGCCCGCCGGTGAGGAGCCGGCGCTCTATCAGCGCATCGTCGCTTACCGGCTCGGGCCGTCCGTCAACATGATCGCGGCGGCCAAAGGCGGGCAGATGGAGGCGGCGTGTGCTCTCGCCGGCGCCGTCCGGGCCACCGTGCATGCCGCCGAGCAGGCGACCTTCGCCGGCGCCCTCACACCCACGCCCGTCGAGCTCAACTTCTCCATGGACCATGCCCTGCTCGCGCGCGGCAAGCTCCCGCACGGCGAAGCGACTGCCGAGGACATCGCCGCCGTCTACGCCGACCTCAGGACCTACTTCGATCGACTCACCGCCGCCCAGTCCGCCGACATTCTCGGCCTCGAGTGGTTCGCCGGCAGCATCTCCGGTGGGACGAGCGACGATGTCGCCGCCCTTCTGCAGAGCATCTGCACCGACTATCCGCAGAACAGTGTCCTGCTCAGCAAGACGGGCGCCTCCACGGCCTTCGACACCGAGCAGGCCCAGGCCGACTACTACATGGGCCTACTCGCCGGGCTCGCGCCGCAGGCGGGGGCCCTGCCGACTCTCCTTGGCCTCTGCTGGGCCTACGACCTCGATGCCCCGGCTCCCGAGGCGCCGGACGCCGACATCACCCAGCGCATCGCCGCATGGGACCCGGCGGATGCCGGCGCCAAGATCGCCGCTGCTCTCCGCGGCGCGCCCGACGATGGCGATGCCCAATGGTGGCTTGAGCGCACCGAGGCCGCGCTGGGCCTGGCCGAGGTTGGCCAGGACGGCGTGCTGACTACCAAGATCGCCGCCGCGGGACTGGGCAACCTCGTCGCAAGCGGCGTCACGGTGGCCGAGGACGAGGAGGCCGCCATCGCGAGTGTCGAGGCCGAGGCCGCCGCTGTCGCCGCGGAGGGCCCGGTGGACCTCTACATCGCCAGCGTCTCCGTCGCGCAGGGCGTCCTGCAGCCCGGCGCAGACGTCGTCCTGAGGGCCGCCATCGCAAACCCATCTGCAGACGACGCCGTGGGAGTGCGCGTGGATTTCAGCTATGCCGCTGAGGGCGCGGCGGACTTCGCCTATCTCGCCGACGACTCCATCGTCGTTGACGTCCCCGCCGGCGGCCAGGTGGACGTTGACTCCCCCGCCTGGCCCGTGCCGGCCGGCATCACGCACATCGGTGTCGTGGCGTGGCGCGATGGCATCATGGAGCCCAACGAGGACAACAACGCCCTCGTCGCCGACGCCGCCGACCTCGCCGCCGCGGGCGTCGTGGCAGCCGCCGAGCCAGCCGTCGGTCCCGGGGGCCAAGACACCTGGCCCGACGACGCGGGAGGCCTTGGCGGCGTCCCCTCGCACCTCGGCCAGCTACTGAAGCAGAAGAAATCCGAGATGGCCGAACAGCTCATCGGCATGGTCGGCGACTACTTCCTCGGCAAGCTCGGCGGCCTTCTCGGCGTGTCCGTGCCCACTGGCGGTGGCGGAGGCGGCGGTTGGGTCGATCCGGGCGCGGGCGGGGTAGTGGACCCGGGCGTGGGCGCCGGAGGAGGCCTCGACCTCGTCGTCACGGCCCTCCGCCTCACCGACGGCTCGCTCGAGGCGGGCGGATCTGCCGTGGTCACCGCCGACATCGCCAATGCATCGCTCGACACCAACGCGCCCAACGTCTCCGTGGACTTCAGCTACCTCGCCGCCGGCGCCGCTGAGTGGCAGTACATGACCCCGGAGACGTTGACCACATCCGTGAACGCGGGACAGCAGACCTCGGTCTCCACGCCGCCCTTTGCCGGTCCGGCCGACATCTCCGACGTCGGGGTGATAGTGTACCCGGCCGACGGCGTGGACGCGAACGAGGCCGACAATTCTCTGACCGCATCCGCCGCTGAGCTTGCGGGCGGCGGGGTCGTCGGGGGCGGATTCGACCCCGGCGGCGGAGCCGTGGACCCCGGTGGCGGAGCCGTGGACCCCGGTGGCGGAGCCGTGGACCCCGGTGGCGGAGGCGTGGACCCCGGCGGCGGAGCCGTGGACCCCGGCGGCGGAGCCGTGGACCCCGGCGGTGGCGGTGGGCCCGTGGATGTGTCGGTGGCGTCGCTCGACGTGGCCGAGGGGAACCTGACGGCCGGCCAGGAGGCTGTGCTGCGGGCGACCATAGCGAACGCCTCGGACACCACGCCCGCCAACAACGTCAGCGTGGACTTCTACTACGCAACCACCGCCGACGCCGAGTTCCAGTACGTGACGGCCGAGCCTGTGCCGATCAATGTCCCAGCCGCCGGAGACGCGAGTGCCTCGACGCCGCGCTGGACGGTTCCTGCCGACCTCGACCAGGTCGCCGTGCTCACATGGATCGACGGCGCTACCGACCCCAACGAAGAGAACAACACCCTCATTGCGCAGGCGTCTGACCTGGGCGGAGGCGGCGGCGGGGGAGGCGTGACGCCCGGAGGCGGCGGCATCAAGGCACGACCGCTGCAGCTCTTCCCGGGGACGCTGTTGCTGCAGAAGCCGCTGACCGCCAAGACGGGATCCCCTGTTGAGTACAGGCTCGAGCTCCCGACAGGCGAGGGGCAGCCGCTCCGGGGCACGGCCTACCTCAAAGTTGACGGGGAGGTCGTGGACCAGGCCCTCCTGGGCGCTCCCCCGGGCGGTGACACGGTGGAGACCCGCATGATGTGGATGCCCACGGGCCCGGGCGAGCACACGGTCGAGGTCGTTCTACCCGGCGCCCAGACCCGCAGCACCTCCATGCAGGTGCAGGTACAGCCCGGCACCAGGCTCGAGCGCCTTCCCGGCGTGCTGAGAACCGCCGAGGTGGCCTCCGCCATCGAGGCCACGGAGGGCGGCGCGGCCCCATCTGGCGCGGACGCCGGCGTGCGCCGGCTGCCGGGGGGCGCCGGACTCACGTCGGCGCTCAGAACCGCCGCGGCCAGTGCCGCCACGGGTGGGGAGGGGGCCGGGGCTCCGACCAAGCGGACCCCTTCCATATTGACCATCGCGCCGACGCGCACGGCGGTGGCCGCGCGGCTGCCCGGCGCTGCCACACGACCCGCTCCGACCACCATCGCCCGCGTCTCCCCGACCATTCTGAGAACACCACCGGAGGGAGCGGCGGACACCACCCCGGGCACGAGGTCGCCCACGACGCCGCTCCGACTGCCCGGCACGACGACCACACGCCTTCCCATGGCGGTCGCCCGCGGGCCGATGTCCCTCACCCTTCCCACGGGCCGCGTGTCCTCGGGCAGCCTGGCGACCATCGCCTACAGCGTGAAGCGCGGCGGCGACCCCATCACCGCCGTGGAGTTCTCGCTGAAGTTCGACGCGAAGCTCATCAAGCTGAGCCGCGTCAGCCTCACCGGCACCACCCTGAAGCGCCTCGGCTGGTCCGTGCGGAGCGTCGGCAACGGACCCGGCCTCATCGCCGTGACTCTCAGCGGACGCAGAGCCCTCGGCGGCACCGGCAAGCTCCTCTCCTTCGCCATCGCCAGCGCGACCGGCAAAGCGGTGAGCACCAGCCTCCAATGCCTCGATACGAAGATCAACGGCGACCCGACCGCGCTCACGGTCTCGGGTGGGGCGATCCAGGTGAGCGGCAAGGCCGGTACACCCGGCACCATCCTGCGTCCGCCCCTCACCACCATCCCCGGCCGCACCACCGACACGACGACGGGGCCGCCCGCGGGGACCACAACACGCCCGGGCACCATCCTGAGGCGTCCCATCCCGGGCACGACAACGACCACGACGCCGGGGGACACGAGCACGACGCCCCCGGAGCTCAAGGTCCTCCGAACGCCAGGCCTGGTCCTCGGGGGGCCGTTGTCTCTCACCCTTCCCAGCGGCCGCGTGGCCTCGGGCAAGGCGACCAGCATCTCCTACTCGGTCAAAGCCGGCGCCGCGCCCATCAAGTCCATCAAGTTCCAGCTCAAGTACGATCCGAAGGCCCTGAAGACCCCGACCGTCAACCTGACCGGCACGACGCCGGGGAGCCTTCGCTGGAAGCTGGCGGTCAACAGCCGGACCGCCGGAGTTCTCTCTGTCACGCTCAGCGGCACGCGCGCGCTGACTGGCAAGGGGAAGCTGTTGTCGCTCACCCTTACGAGCGCCACCGGCAGGACGATCAAGACGAAGCTCCAGTGCACCTCGACGCAGGTGAACGGGAAGACGTCGGCCGTCGCTGTGTCCGGCGGAAGCGTCGAGGTCACCGCCTCGGCCCTCAAGCTGCTGCCCACCACCGGTCGGATACTGCTGCCGCGCTGAGGCGCACGCCATGAGCAGTGACGGCCCCGCCAACAGGGGGCGCACCCACAACGAAGCGCCGTCCGCACGACGGCGCTTCTTGCAGTCCGCCTCTGCCGTTCCGCTCGGCCTCATGGCATCACGCGCAGGAGGAGCCTCCATGGCTGGAGCCACCCAGGGCGACACCGGGAAGGCTGTACGGGAGCGCAGGGCACTCCCACGGATCCCCCTCGGCCCGCATTCCGTCTCCCGCTTGATCGTCGGCAGCAACCCCATCACGGCCGGCTCGCACCTGTCCAAGTTCCTCGACCGGCACATGCGCGAGTACTTCACGCCCGACACGGTCATGCAGTTCCTGGCCCACTGTGAGGACGAGGGCATCAACACCTGGCAGACATCCGGCCCCCTCGCGCTCGAGTACTACGAGCGCTATCGCGCCGAGGGCGGCACCATCCAGTACATCACGCTCGAGCGGGAAGATCCCGAGCGGCCCAAGAACGTCGAGGAAGTCGTCGCCGCCGGCGCCATCGGCATCGCCCACCACGGGGAGGTGACCGACACCCGGTTCAAGGAGGGCAAGATCGACCAGATCCGTGACTTCCTCAAGCGCGTCCGCGACGCTGGCGTGCTCGTGGGCCTCTCGACGCACATACCCGCGGTGATCGAGCACGTGGAGGAGAAGAGCTGGGATGTGGACTTCTACATGGCCTGCGTCTACGAGCGGCACCGAACGAAGCAGGAGCTCAAGGAGCTTCTGGGCTACGTGCCCATCCCGGTGCGCGAGGTGTACCTGGAGGAGGACCCGCCCCGTATGTGTAACGTACTCCGCCAGACGCCGAAGCCGTGCCTGGCGTTCAAGATCCTCGCCGCCGGCCGGCTGTGCAACCGGCGCGAGACAGTGGAGGCGGCCTTCAAGTCCACCTTCGAGATGATCAAGCCGACGGACGCCGTCATCGTCGGCATGTACCCGCGCTTCTCGGACCAGGCGGCCGAGAACGCGGCGTTCACGCGCAAGTTCGCCCGGCCGACCGAAGACACCGTGGCGTAGAGCTCCCCAGGGAGGGTGAGTCCCCATGGCAAGCGACCGAACGACTGGCTCGACGCCTCAGCACATGACCCGCAGGCGGTTCCTCGGGCGGGCCGGGGCAGCCCTGATCGCCGGCGGCGCCGGTACGCTCGCGGCGGAGGCGGCGCGCCGGGGGCCCAAGCACCAGGTGAAGAAGCGCCGCCTGGGCAAGACCGGGCTCATGGTCTCGGAGATCGGCTTCGGGGGGCACAGTTGGGAGTACAAGAAAGTGCCCGACCCGTCAGGCCTCCGGAGGGTGTCCGAGGACGAGGCCGTCGAGATCATCAGCGCCGCGCTCGACATGGGCGTGAACTTCTTCGACGCCGACACGGCCATCAGCGAGCACGAGGTGCCCGGCAAGGTCCTGAAGCGCATCAATCGCGCCGACGACGTCATCGTGTGCGTCCGCCTCTGCCACAAATCCCACGGCAAGCCGTCGGACAAGGACGAGATCCACAAGTTCATCGACGAGCGGCTGAAGCTGTGGCCCATGGACTGCGTGGACCTGATGATGGTCAGCATGACCACCGAGGACTACTGGGACATGTCGTACTGCATCGAGGCCCTCGACAAGGTGAAGCAGCAGGGCAAGATCCGCTTCACCGGCTTCGGCAGCCACTTCACTCCCGAGAACTACCTCGAGGCGCTGGCCAAGTACGGCGATGCCTTCGACATCTGCTCCGCTCCGTACAACGTGCGACACCGGGCCGCGGAGGAAGTGTTCCCGGTCGCCGAGGAGAAGAACCTTGGCATCGTGACCATCAAGCCCTTCGCCCGCGGCTCACTGCTCGAGGAGCTCGACCTGGAGGGCGAACACAAGGGCACGCCGCGTCGCATGGTGGCCTTCGTGCTGCAGAACAAGCTCGTGGACTGCTGCCTCACGGGCCTGCACACCTTCGACCAGATGCTGGCGAACTTCTCCGCCTCCTGGATCGGCCTATCGCCTGAAGACACCGACGCCCTCGACCGGCTAGCATCGGCCGCGCCGCCGGGAGAGCCGGACTGGCTCGAGCGGAGCTGGGTGCTTGCCTGAGCCATCACGGTGTTGCCCCTCCACCATCTGCGCAGAGCGATCGAGGAGACGACCGGCATGCCCGAGGACAGCGCTCGAGGCGATACGTGCTGGTTCTGCGGTGAGCGCCCCTCCGAAGACGTTCTCAAGGCGGATATGTACTTGCCCATGGGGAGCCGCC
>JASFTE010000240.1:0-7102 GCA_050114035.1 Armatimonadota bacterium
CGGGCGCGGCCATGGTGGTCATCTCAAGCTCCGTGATGGCATGCACGCGAAGCACTCGCCCGTCGAGGGCGTGTGAGAGGCTGAGGTCGCCAAGCTGCTTGCCGAACTCCACCGATCCGTACAGCAGTCCGGCCTTGTTGAGCGCCCCGGCCGCCGTTGCGGCCTGGCCCGGCGCGCCAAGCACGACGTTGCCGGCGAAGATGACGGCCTCGGCCCCGCCCGCCTTCATCTCGCCGGCGACGAACTCCATGCCCTCGGGCGTACACACGCCCATTGGCGCCGGTCGAGCGGCGATGCGGAGGCTGGCCGCCGCGGCGTCGGCTCGGGCCTCCTCATCGAGCCCGAGGCCGAGCTCCGGCATGTCGGCGACCGCCTTGGGCACGGGGAACCACTTGGCCGGCAGCAGTGCGTCCCATGGCGCGCTCACCGGGAGGCGACCGGAGATGTTGCGGAGCACGCGCCCGGCCACATCCTGATCGCGGAAGTGCGCCTCCAGGTCCGGCGGGGCGCCAGGATGCCGGCGCACCCGCATGAAGTACATGGCTCCGCTCTCGCGCAGCGACTCCAGCGTGTCTTCGTACACGATGAGCGTCGTGGCGCCCGCGTCCCGGAGCCGCCGCAGCACGTCCTCGGCTTTGGCACCCGCGAGCGTCGCGAGCTTGCGCGTTTCCTGGTACTCGACGCCGAGCTCTACCGACGTGTTGGCCCGCTCGGCGCCATCGCGCAGCACCGCAACGTAAAGGGACGCCATGAGGCCGATGATCAGCAGCATCCAGAGGATGGGGCGTTCTGAAGACATGGCGCAGTTCCCGGCGGACAGACGTCGGCCTTGCGCAGGCGTGCGTGCCGCAAGTCGGCGCGCGCACACGCCCTACGCGCTGCCCTGGTCCGCCGCCTCCGTCTGCAGATAGGCGCGCATGAAGGCGTCGAGCTCGCCGTTCAGCACGCCCTCGGTATCGCTGGTCTCGACGGCAGTGCGGAGATCCTTGACCAGCGTGAACGGCTGCAGCACGTAGGAGCGAATCTGGTTGCCCCAGGCGATCTCGGTCTGCTCGCCGCGCAGCTCGGCGATCTTCTCCGCCTGTTCCCGTCGCATCCGCTCATACAGCTTCGCGCGCAGCATCACCATTGCGGTGCGCCGGTTGGCGTGCTGCGAGCGTTCGTTCTGACACGAGACGATGATGCCCGTGGGCAAGTGGGTGAGGCGGACGGCCGAGTCGGTCTTGTTCACGTGCTGTCCGCCGGCCCCGCTGGAGCGGTACGTGTCGATCTTGAGCTCCTCATCCCGGATCTCGACCTCCGCCTCCTCGTCGATCTCCGGGATGGCGTCCACGGACGCAAAGGACGTGTGGCGTCGCCGGCTGGCGTCGAAGGGCGAGATGCGGACCAGGCGGTGCACGCCGCACTCCGCCTTCATGTAGCCGTAGGCGAGGAGGCCCTTCATGTGGATCGTCACGTTCTTGTAGCCGGCGATGTCGCCAGTCAGGAAGTCCGTGAGGTCCCACTCGTAGCCGCGGCGCTCCGCCCACCGGGTGTACATGCGCAGGAGCATCTCGACCCAATCGCAGGCCTCGTCGCCGCCCGCGCCGGCGTTGATGGAGACGATGGCGTTGCTCTCGTCGTGTTCGCCGGCGAGGATGAGCGCCAGCTCCAGGTCCTCGAGCTTGCTCCGGCACTCCTGCGTTTCGGTGCGCAGCTCATCCGTGACGCTGGCGTCCTCCTCCTCGATGGCCAGATCAACGAGGGCCCGCAGATCGGCGATGCGCTGCTGGAGCGCCGTCCATGGGGCAACCAGCTCGCGCGATCTGTTCAGCTTCTTGAGGTGCCGCTGCGCGCGGTCGGGGTCGTCCCAGAAGTCGGGAGCCGCGGACTGCTTCTCCTGCTCGGCCAGCTCCGCTTCTCGCCTGGCGAGGTCAAAGACGATCCCTCAAATCGTCGAACGTCGTATGCAGCTCTTCTATGGATCGCTTCTCGTCGAGGAGCATGGGTGTGGCTCGCCCCTTTCGTCATCGTGTGCGGGGAATCGCGTGCGTGGCTGGTTGCTCTGGCTCAGCGCTTCCGCCGGCGCTTCGTTCTGCGGCTCTCGGCCGACGTCCCCTCTCCGCTGCCGTCCCCATCGCCGTCGCCGCTGCCCGACGGCTGCGCCTCGCGCACCATGCAGCATTTCTTGTACTTCTTCCCGCTGCCGCAGGGGCACGGGGCATTGCGCCCCGGCTTCTTCGCCACCGAGACCGGCTTCCGGGCGCCCTCTTCCTCAGCCCCCACCTGCCCGCCCCGGCTCTTCTGGATGTCGGTGGCGCGCTCCCGCTGCTCCACGGCCACCTCGGCGACGAACAGCAGCCGCGTGACGTCCTCGGCCATGCTCTGCTTCAGCGACTCGAAGAAGTTGTACGCCTCCTGCTGGTAGGCGATGAATGGATCGGTCTGCGCGTAGGCGCGCAGATGGATGTACTCGTACAACTGCTCCATCTCGTTGATGTGCGCCATGAACCGCATGTCAATGACTCGCAGCAGGACGCTGCGCTCGATCTCCGCCATGATCTCCGCGCCGATCTCGGCCCGGCGTTCGGCATAGGCATCGCGGACGGTCTGCTGCACTTGCTCCAGGAGCTCATCGCGGGGAATGCGACCCAGCTCGTCTTGACTGAGGTGCTCTTCGATGCCAGGAACGGCCTGGGACAGAGCGTTGTGCAGCCCCCCCATATCCCAGTCCTCCGGATGGAGCTGTGGATCGGCGTGAGCCTTGACGGCTCCCTCGGCCGCCTGGTCGAGCATGCCCTCGATGGTGTCGGTAAGGTCCTCGCCCTTGAGGACTTTGCGCCGCTCGCCGTAGATGAGCTTGCGCTGCGTGTCCATGACGTCGTCGTACTTGATGACGTCCTTCCGGATGCCGAAATTGCGGATCTCCACCTTCTTCTGCGCGTTCTCGATCTGACGGCTGACGAGCTTGGCGGCGACGGCCTCCTCCTCCGGCCACGCGTTGAGGATGCCGCCGAAGCGCTGCGGCCCGAAGAGCCGCATCAGCTCGTCTTCCAGCGACAGGAAGAACCGCGAGGCGCCCGGGTCGCCCTGGCGGCCCGAGCGACCGCGGAGCTGGTTGTCGATGCGGCGGCTCTCGTGTCGCTCGGTGCCGACGATGTGCAGGCCGCCCCGGTCCACCACATCGTGGTACTCGGGGTTGAAGGCGCCGCTCTCGTCCTCCGGCTTCCCGCCCAGCACGATGTCAACGCCGCGGCCCGCCATGTTCGTGGCCACGGTCACACCGCCGGGGCGTCCCGCCTCCGCGATGATCTCAGCCTCCTGCTCGTGGTACTTGGCGTTCAGCACGTTGTGCGGGATGCCGTTCTCCAGCGCCGTCCGCATGCGCGGCTCGTCCTCCGCGTCGAGCTGCAGCAGAGCAGCGAGGGCCGAGACGTTCTGTGCATCCGTCGCCTTGAGCGACACCCCCAGATCGCGACTCATGTGCCGTATGCGCCCGATGTTGAGTTCGGCCAACGGCGTGCGCAGGGTCTCGAGGTACTTGTCCTTGGTCTCCTTGTCCAGCTCGTCCGAAGCCTGCAGCGACTGCTGCATCAGCGCCACCACGGCCGCCAGCTGCAGCTTGTCGGGCGAGAGCCGCTCGCCGATCATCTCGGAGACTTCCACCGAGCGGGTGCCCACCAGCGTCGGCTGCTGCCGCGCATGGCATTGCAGGATCTCGTTGATCATCCCCCGGAACTTCGCCTCCTCGGTCTTGTAGACCACGTCCGGGTGGTCGATCCGAATCATCGGCTCATTGGTCGGGATCACCACGACGGGCATCCCGTAGATCTTCGAGAACTCCGCCTCTTCCGTCTTCGCCGTGCCCGTCATGCCGGCCAGGAGCTCGTACATGCGGAAGAAGTTCTGGTACGTAATGCGGGCCACCGTCTGCCGCTCCATCTCCACCTTGACGCCCTCTTTCGCCTCAATGGCCTGATGGAGCCCGTCGCTGTAGCGGCGGCCGGGCTGGAGTCGGCCGGTGAACTCGTCCACGATGATGACCTCGCCGTCCTTGACGACGTAGTCCACATCGCGCTTGAAGATGTAGCGCGCCTTGAGCGACGCGTTGACGTGATGGGCGATCTCGAGGCTCTCCGGAGCCGACAGATTGTCGATGCCCAGAGCCCGCTCGACGCGGCCGACGCCTCGGTCCGTCAGCGCCGAGCTGCGCGCCTTCTCGTCCACGGTGTAATCCTCGGTCTCCCCCTCCCGCAGCGAGGTCACAAGGGAATCCACGGTCTCGTACAGCTTTGTGGCCTGCTCCGGCATGCCGGAGATGATCAGCGGCGTGCGGGCCTCGTCCACGAGGATGCTGTCCACCTCGTCCACGATGGCGTAATACAGGTCGCGCAGCACCAGATGCTCCGGGTGCACGGCCATGTTGTCGCGCAGGTAGTCAAAGCCCAGCTCGCTGTTCTCCACGTACGTGATGTCGCACTCGTACATCGCCTTGCGCTCGGGCGCGTCCATGTCGTGCTGGATGTAGCCGCAGGTGAGGCCCAGGAAGCGGAAGATCTCCCCCATCCACTCCGACTGCCACCTGACCAGGTAATCGTTGGTGGTGACGAGCTGCACGCCGCGTCCGGTGAGCGCGTGCAGGTACATGGGCATGGTCGCGGTGAGCGTCTTGCCCTCGCCCGTCCTCATCTCCGCGATCTTGCCCTGGTGCAGCACAATGGCGCCCACCACCTGCACGTCGTAGTGCCGCTGGCCGATAGTGCGCTTGGCCCCCTCGCGCGCCGCCGCGAAGGCTTCCTCGAGGATGTCATCCACCGTCTCGCCATCGGCGAGGCGCCCCTTGAGCTCCTCGGTCTTCTGCACCAGTTGCGCGTCGCTGAGCGCCTCGAACTCCGGCTCCAGCGCGTTGACCCGCTCCACGCGCCGGCGATGCCGAGCGATCTCGCGCTCATTCGGGTCAACGACCCTGCGCAGCGTTTCCAGTACCGTCCCAGCCATTGTCGTCACGTCCCGATCGAGGCTCCCATGGGGCTCACATACCCGGGAGGGTCACCCGCACCCCTATCTCGCGCAGCACCGTATCGTACGAGACGCCGTACTGGATGCAGTGAACGGTCCTGCTCATCCGGAGCTTCGCCCGTCGGAAGGCGCCCCGGTCCATGTCGTACCGCGTCTGGGCCCCGATGCCCCACTTCCCGAAACTCCACCGAAAGCCCGTGTACAACTCCTCCTCGATGTCGATGTCGTCGAACTCGAACGGGGACTGCCCATTGCCGAAGCGGCCAATGTAGCGCACTCCGCCACGGAATCGCCGGCCAATCGTGCCGGAGGCGCCCAGCTGCGCCCTCGCAACGCCGAGGCTCCCGCCCGAGCTGTAGAACGATTGCCGGAACGAGAGATCTACCGTCCCCCGTGCATCGCCGCCCAGAGGGAAGCCATGCCGCGCTCCCACCTGCACCGACTCCCGCCACGCCTCGGCGAGTCCCGGCGACTCCCTGTAGTTGCCCACGGCCGCGTCCGCGTACCACGCGCTCCGGTCGCCGCCGTCGAGGCCCCACTCCCCGGCCGCCCTCACCTCAGGGAGTCTGTCCACCACCAGGTTGCGCGTGAGTTCGTCCTGCACGTCCTCGTTCAGGCCGATCACCGCGTCTACCGAGCGCCGCTCGTCGTCCACGAAGGCCCCATAGATCCGCCCCCGGAACAGCTCCGCCGCCGACAGCCGTCCCTCCGCCTTCACCTTCGGGCGAGTGCCCTTGCCCGTCAGATGCATACTCGTTGACACATAGAACCCGTCCCGGCTGCTGATCCCGAACCCCGGCGCCAGGGATGTGTCATCGTCGTCCGCGCCCATGCTGATGCGCAGCCTCGGGAGGCGCGGTAGGCGCATGCTGTACACCACTATCCGAGCGCCCTTGGCCGTGAAGCTCCCATCGGGGTTCCGCTTCCACTCCTTCGCCTCAATGCGGAAGTGCGGCTTGTGTCTGCCGCATGTCGTGAAGGAGCCGTCGATCACGTGGTCCGTCTCGCCATCGTGCCGCAGCTCGCGCCCGGAGAAGTACGCGCGCATCTCTCCCCTCGGCGTCTCCGTTGTCATCTCCGCCGACGCGTTGCTCAAGAAGGCGCTGCCCGTATCCGAGCAGTACACGAACTCGTCGCCCCGGAGCACATCGCCCTCCGAGGTTACCTCCACGTCCCCCGCCGCCGCCGCGACGCTCTCGTTGGTGTCGAGCCACAATGTGTCCGCCGAGATGGCAACGTCGGGATACACCGCCCGCGCGTTGCCGATCACCCGCACCCGTTCCTTATCCGCGGCCCATTCGAAGCGCTCGCCGAAGACCTCGACGGTCGCGCTCTCCTCGGTGCCTTCCGGTAGCCCCGGGGCTGTGTTGAACGCCCACGACAGGGACACGAGAGCTGCTGTGATGTGCGTGGCGTAACCACCCTTCGCCGGCCCACGTGTGGTGCGCTCGCCTGCGGGCTGCGCACGCATTATAGTAGACGCCGGGTGGGCTGTCAAAGCTCCACGGCACGCGGCGGAGCGTCCGGAGAAGCGTGCAGAGCCCAGTATCGCCGCCCAGGGCTTCGGGGGCCGAGACGATGGGGAAATAGGGCGCCCACATGGGGCAGACGGGCGTCAGTCGCTGTCGGTCGCCGCATCGCGGGCCCGGGTCGTCACCAGCTTGATGATGCGGCGCGCCGTGCGCATGACGAACTTCAGCACGCGCTCGCCGCGCGTGCGATGGTCCAGAATGCGCCGCTGCTCGTCCGTCAGCAGCTCCGGCGCCAGCTTCCGCTTCAGCTTCGCAATGGCCTTGACGTCATCTCGCGCGAACCGGGGCCACACCCAGGGCATCAGCAACCGCAGCAGCACCGGCCCGCGCCGCCGCGGGAGCGCCGCCGCCAGGTCAATGACGTGCGGCCGCCCGTCCCCATCGACCATGACATTGGTGTCCTTCTTCAGGTCGCAGTGCGCCACGCCGCGGTCGTGCAGGTCCTCCACAATCTGACCGAGCTGCTCGAAGAACTCCCGCCCCAGCTCTCCGGGGGCGCACTGGGAGCAGTTCTTCCCCTCAATGTACTCCACGGCCAGGGCGTACCGATCAATGCGGTGATGGAAGGAGGG
>JASFTE010000241.1:0-7099 GCA_050114035.1 Armatimonadota bacterium
CCACTCGAGGGAGCTCTTGATCGTCGCCCGCTCCTCGGGCGTCCAGTCGTGATAGAACCAGTCGTACAGCAACCCGAAGTACTCCGTGAGGTGCGACTCCCACTTGTCAGTCGCGCCCGCGCCCTCCGGAGAGGCGTACCCGCCCTTGGGCCACGAGGCCATGCGCAGCAGGCGCTCCTTGAAGCCCACGTACTTGGAATCGTCCGTGAGCCGATAGGCGAAGGCGAGCCGCACGAGCCCTCTGCACATCTGCATGTAGCTGCCCGGCTCTTTGTCATCCTGGGGGAAGTTCTTGTACCAGCCGGCCTGCAGATCCCGATCGGCCGCCCGGATGGCGCTCGCGGCCACCTCGCGGCCGAGGGGGTCAGTCTGCTGGAGACGCTTGATCTCCGGCCAGCTCTCCGCGCTCCACAAGATCCGCGGATGGCCCCGAAGGTGCTTGGCCGGATCGGCCATGGCCGACCGATCCCATTCCGTGGAGTCCGGAGCGATGGTGAAGGAGAGCACGTCGCTCCACTCCTCCCGCTCGGTGCCCACATTGTAGCCGACGCGCCAGTACCACTTGTCCGCGCCGCGAAGAACTGGGATCGCGTTGTAGAAGTTGTAGGGCGTGTAGGCGACCTCGACAGTGGGCTCGTGGAAGTGCGGCCGGCTGGCGATCTGCAGCGTGAAGAGCTGGTCCGGTGGATAGGTGCCATTCTCGTCCGGGAAGATCCCCGGCACGTAAGGCCAACTGAACCGCGGCGGATTGAGGCTCACGGTCGCACCATCGGCGGGCCGGAACGTGACGAACCGACTGTAGTACTCGTGCGGATCGTCATCGAGCCGGCAATCGGCGCCGAGGCGGACGGGGGCCGCCCATGCCGGCAGGCTGACGGCAACGCAGGCGATGAGCGCATGGAGGAATCGAAGATTCCTCAGGGACGTGAGCGGCACGAGACCACTGGTGTGTGGCATGGTGGTCACCTCTACGTTACCAGTGCGCCCCACGGCATCTTGGTTCCGTCAGCGCCGAGGGAGGGTCACCCGCCGTACTTCTCCTCCAGGCGGGAGTAGGCGTTCGTGATGCGGCTGGCGGTGAAGGCGTCGCGGTCGTTGGCGTGGGAGGAGGACATTGTGGTGGATGTCTTGTCGGCCTTCATCGCCTCGGCGTACTCGCGCGCGAGTTGGAACTGCTTCTCCGCCTCGTCGGCATTGCCGGCCCGGTCGGCCAGCGTCGCCTGGACGACGCGATCGAACAGGTGGATCGTCCTCTCCCCATAGGCGAAGCCGCGCTCGTCCTCCGCGATGCGCGCCCGCGTCCCCTCCGGCAGCTCCATCGCCAGCGCCGCGTCCATCAACTCCCGGCACCGCCGCGTGTACCGCACCATCTCGGTCAGGTCCGGCCCGTCGTTCGCCTCCGGATGCGACTCCTCGTACTTCATGTGCGCATCGGCGAAGAGCTTGGCCGAGTTGGAGTCGAGCCGCCGGGCGAGGCGATACTTGAGCTCCGTCACGTTGCACAGGGCCTTCTCCAACGTCCAGTAGAACTCGCCCATGACCTTGACCGCGGGCCCATACCGGCCGGTGAAGTAGTCGTCCCACAGCGCCTCGACGTCGAGCTTCGGGTTCCAGAGCATGCGCGCCATCTGGTAGTTGGTGAGCGCCCTCGTGCCCCAGTTCCCCGTCGTGACGTGCATGTAGTGCATGTGCCGCGCGCCAGTGCTGTAGTAGTACGGGATGTCCTGCGCCATCACGTGCGCATACACGATGGGCAGGCACTTGTAGCCCGAGACGTTGTAGTACTCCCCGATGAAGATCTGACCCCGGTAGTGGCGCTCCGGGTCCTGCGTCCACCCGTAGTAGTGCTGCCGGTACCGGTCGTTGAATTCCGTGCACTTCCTGTCGGCGAACGTGTGCACGTAGCAGCGGGCGATGGGGAAGTACGTGGCGATGCAGTTCTCGTAGTCGAAGTCCGGCGGCAGCGGGCGCGTCGGGGGCGTCAGCACGTCGTGGTACGCGAGGAAGATGACTCTCACGTCGCGCCCCAGCCGCCCCTCGGCCCGGGCGCGCTTTATCTCCTGCCGCAGACGGTGCACCAGCAGGAAGTTGCGGTCCGTCGGGATGCCGAGGGCCTTACAGTTGTCGCACTCGCACCACTTGCCGTTGTCCAGCATCCAGAAGTTCACGCTGTCCGCGTCCCGCCACGTCCCGTCAATGAAGTCCTGGACGAAGTTCTTCATGAACTCCGTTACGGCGCTCTCGTTCGAGGTGCAGAAGTTGTCCCCGAAGCCCCCGCTGATCTTGAAGCTCCGCTTGCCCCCCCGCAGCCCGTACCACTCCGGATGGGCCTCGCTGTAGCTCAGGGCGCCGTCCTCGTTCACGTCCCCGGCGTACTGGTCGCCGGCGGGGTACGGGTCGTCCGGCTTGTCCTCGTCGCCGGTGAAGCGCGGGTGATTGTAGGGGTACGGGTCGCGCGGGTTGATGAACCGGTCCTGATGCCGGTGCCCGCCGCAGGTGAGCTGGATGCCGCGCTTCTTCAGCGCCGGATGGTCGCTCTGCGCGTCCGTCCACAGGTTCATCCGGTTCCGCGCCATCCAGTCAATGAACTCGTCGTTCCCCCGGTCCTCCCACGCCCAGAACCCGCGAGTGACGAAGGCCGGGCGCTCCGTGATGTCCACGTCGGGGAGCCCGGGCAGGAGGCCCCGGGGGACGCGCTCGTGCAGAGGGCCGGGAGCATACCAGCGGACGCCGAGCTCCTCCAGGAAGGCATAGACCCCATACAGCGTGCCGACGCGGCCGCCGCCGACGATAGCCAAGGCGCGGGTGCGGGCATACGAGCCCTTCGTGATGCGGAAGCCCTCGGGGCCGAGGGTCTCTTTCAGGTCTAGTGGGAGGTCGAGTGCCCGGAGGTGCTCTCTGGTGACATCGTTGGTGCTCGGGCCGCCGATGAGAATGGCGTCACCGGCGAAACGGAACCTCCCATCGTCGATGATGGGAAAGCTGGTCTCGTCGGCCTCGTCGCGGCCGGTCATTCGGCAGAGGTAATGGCGCAACTCGGTGGCGGCGAAGGCCTGGGTGCAGATGGTGTCGTCGGTGAGGTCAGCGTCGCCCCAGTCCACGTTCGCCTCGTCGGAGGCGGCCTCCTCGGCGGAGGCGTAGTCGCCGATGTCGACGACGATGAGCATGGGGAAGGGGAATAGGCGAGTTGCCCAGTTGATGTCGGCCTCGTCGGAGGCGGCCTCGGCGCCGGAGGCGGAGGCGGTGAGCAGGAGCGTCGCCGATATGACGAGCGCGCGGGTCATGGTGGAAGGCCCTCCCGGGGAGGCAGGTGCAGCCTCTTTCGGCGTGGAGACGTGGCTTCCTTCGCCCGCGGGGCCCTACCGGGCGGATGCATTGTTGCGGCGGCGCTCCGCGAGCCTATCGGCCTCCCCTGCGCCCGCGGCGGGAAGCAGGGCGAGGGCGCCCGCCACGACCGGGACGATCACAACGAACTCCAGCGCCTTCACAAGGCCGATGGCGGGCGCGTCCGCCAGCCGGCCGATGACCAAATTCGCCAGTCCGCCGAGCCCCCAGGCGACGCCCATGGACAGCGACGCCGCGAGGCTCCTCCCGCCGGGCATCAGCGCCTGCATGTGCACGATATTCGCCGGCGCCGCCCCCTGCAGGCACATGCCGGTGACGGCCAGCAGGAGCACAGGTACAGAGTGGATGTGGAAGAAGCACCACAGTGCGGGCCCGGCCAGCAGCAGCGATATGGCCGTCACTGGCTGGCGCCCGATGCGATCCGACATCGTGCCGCCAAACACCGCGGCTATCCCGCCCGAGCCCGTCAGCACCAGCATGTACGGACCGATGAGGTGCCGCCCGCCCTGCTCCTCCAGAAGCCGCGGCAGGAACGTCCCCAGAGAAATGGCCGTGGCCGCGCGCAGCGTCACGATCACGAACAGAAGGCTGACCCCGCGCCGATGGACGGCCCGCCGCGCCGCGTCAGCGGCCTGCGCCCGCATGGCCCCGATGGCCCCGCCCCGACCCGCCACGAGCAGCACTCCCGCGGCCAATGCCGCC
The DNA here is from genome assembly GCA_050114035.1 of Armatimonadota bacterium. Taxonomy (GTDB): domain Bacteria; phylum Armatimonadota; class Zipacnadia; order JAUWAU01; family JAUWAU01; genus JAUWAU01. The sequence continues at coordinate 4,048 of JASFTE010000241.1, forward strand.
GGCCATGCGCACTGCCACAGGCGCTCCGGGCCGAGCCGGCTCCACAGAGCCGTCGCCGCCCACGGCCCGATGGCATAGCCCAGGATGCCTCCTGCGCCGAACACCGACATGGCCAGCCCGCCCCGCTCGCGCCCGCCGACGGCCGTGGCCGCCGATGCCGCGCCGGGGTGGAACGCCGCATTGCCCAGACCGCCTACCAGGAGACAACAAGCAACTATCGCCGGCGTCGGTGCCCGGCCGATGAGACAGATGCCCACGGCGCACACGAGCGGCCCATACGCCCAGAAGCGCAGCGCCGGCCGCCGGTCCGCGAGATGCCCCCACAACGGCTGGGTGAAGCTCGCCGTGAGCGCGCCGACCATGCCGAGGCCGCCGAGCCCGGTGTGCGACAGCCCGAAGCGCACTGCCACCAGAGTAAGCAGCGCCGGGACGAAGCCCATGAAGGCATCGCCCGCCAGGTGACCGTATATCAGCGCGCCCAGCCGCCACATGCTCGACAGCCTTCTACCTCGGCCATGCCCATGCGCCGCGGCGACGATGCACGGGCACGAAAAAAGCGGCGGCACACAGTGGGCCGCCACATCACATGCGCACGGGCGACATTATACACGGAATCCCGCCCTTGTCTACGTGCCCGGCCTCATCGGCAGTAACTTCCCACCTGCGGTAGACAAAAACGGCAGCGCAAGACACACTGTACTGTGAGAGTACTCTCCAGGACGCGCCGGCGAGGCCGATGAACCAGTCCGTGGACGACAGCCGACTGCTGGCGGCGCTGGCCGAGGGGGACGTCGAGGCCCTCGGGGCCCTGTACGACGCCTACGCGCGCCGGGTCTACAACGTCCTGCTTGCCCGGGGGCTCGAGCGCGAGGAAGCAGAGGACATCCTGCAGGATGCCTTCCTCTCCCTGCTCGACCTGGGCCGGGCCGTCCGTCGGATCGCCAACCTGCAGGCGTACCTCATCACCGTCGCCCGCAACATGGCCAGCCGGCGCCTCGGCCGCCGCCGGCGACAGGCCAGGCTGGCGCTGGTGGCGCCACTGCCTGCCGGGCCGACTCCTGCCGACCCGACTCAGAAGATCGCGGCCCGGGACGCCCTGCGGCAGTTGCCTCCGGAGCAGACGGAGGTCGTGGCGCTGAAGGTGTGGGACGAGATGACCTTCGCTGAGATCGGAGCCGCCCTGGACATCCCGCCCAACACGGCGGCCAGCCGGTATCGGTACGCACTCGAGAAGCTGCGGAGCATCTGGGAGGCGGAACACGATGAAGCCTGACGACCTGGAGCGGCGACTGCGCAACGGATCCTGGCCCGAGCTCCGTCCCGAGCTCAAGTCCCGGCTCATGCACCGGGCCCGCCGGAGGGTAGCCGCCCGACGCCGGGGGCCGCTGTTCCGCTGGGCGCTGGCCGCCGCCGCGGCGCTGCTGATAGCCATCAACCTCATCGGCGAGAGGGCCCACACGCGCAGAATGGATGCCATCACCGGCGGAGCGACCATCGGTCGTCCCATCGCGCCAGGCGTGTACGCCGAAGCCCGCCGCTATCGCGTTGAGCTGCTATCTGAAATCACCGGACATCTCGGCAACTCCTGAGGAGTAACCCCGATGATGAAGCGTTGGTTTCCCACGTTCCGCCACTGGCTCGTGCGCCGGGGGCCCCGCGTGGCACGCGGCTTGCTCGTGCTGTTCGTCCTGATAGCGATTCCCTGGACGTACTTCAACATCAAGTTCGGCCGCCAGATCGAGCGCAGGCTTGCGGCGTTGAAGGCGGACGGCCTTCCGGTCACCATAGCGGATGTGGTGCCTGAGCCGGTGCCCGACGCTCAGAACGCCGCCGTGGTGTACCAGACCGTGTTCGAGGTGTCCTTCGATCCCACGACCGGACCGGCTGCCAGGACCGACGCGCCATTGGCCAGGTTGGACGATGTAACCGATCGCACGGGCGGCGATCGGATGCGGCTCGCGCCTGGGGCGCGAGAGCTGCTGTCCACGCCCGAAGCCGAGCAGGTGCTGAGGACCCTTCGGCAGGCCTCCGAGCTCCCCTATTCGGTCTTCCCGGTCAACTGGGAGGACGGCTTCGCCGCGCTCTTCCCGCACCTGCAGCGGTACCGGTCCGGCGCGCGCGTCCTCTGGGCACAGGCGCTCATATCGGCTGAGGACGGACGCACCGAGGAGGCGCTTGACTGGTGCCTCGTGGCTCTCCGGATGTCCGAGCACCCTCTTGCGGAGCCCTCCCTCATAGCCCAGCTTGTCGGCTACGCTGTGCAGGCCATCACGTTCGATGCCATGCGGGAGATCCTGTCCACCGGCGCGGTGAGCCCCGCGATGGCCGCGGAGTTCGAGACGCTCCTGCGCGACATGGACCTCCATGAGGGGTTCAGTGCCGCCATGGACGCGGAACGGGCCCTGGTCTGCGACATCTACGACCTGCTTCGCCGGGAGCCCGCTAGGATATACTCCATGCTCGATATACACCGGGGCTTCCCCAATTCCATCTACTTCGGCTGGCCCGGCAGGCCGTTCCACAAGCTCGACCAGCTCATCTACCTGGACTATGCCCAGCGGTATGACGACTTCTGGGACGAGCCTTATCGAGACGTGGCGGCCGATTTTGATGCACTGGCACAGGAGCTTTCGCGGCCAGCGGAGTTCTACCGCGCTCCCACGAAGGGAGTAGTGGCACGCACGCTTGCTCCGGCATACGGCGGGGCAGCACGGAAGCGCGACTCGGCGCTGGCACAGATCAACCTGTGCCGCGTCGCCATGGCCCTGAAGGCCCACAAGTCCACCCACGGCGCCTATCCCGCCCACCTCGAGCAGTTGCAGCAGGCCCTCGACTACCAACTCCCCGAAGATCCCTTCAGCGGCAAGGACTTCGTCTACACACCGCAGGCCGACGGCTTCACCCTCTACAGCCTCGGCGAGGACCTGGACGACGACGGTGGCGCAACCAGACACGACGAGGGCCACGACGCGACGAACTGTGACGTCGTGTGGGAGTGCGCCGGCTAGCCCCACGCCATCGTGACCTTCCACCTGCATCGTGCGTAGAGGTA
>JASFTE010000242.1:0-7067 GCA_050114035.1 Armatimonadota bacterium
CTCGCGCCACGAGATCGACGGCGTGGCCGCCCTGCACCAGGTGGACCTCATGCTGCTCTCGACGCAGGACGCCGGCCCCTACAGTGAGTCCATCCGCCTGCGGGACGACCATCGGTGCATCGACAACGGGTACTACCTCCTGCGCGCGGCTGGCCGGGGATCGGAGACCGACCATCGGACGTACATCATGGACCCGTGGGGCATGGTCCTCGCCGCCTCGCAGCGCGGCGTCAACAACCCGCCCGTCGTGGCGACCATCGACCTGGGCAATCGCCCCCGGTACTACGAGTGGCCGGAGGAGGTGCGGAAGGGCGGCGAGTATCCGGACCCGGTGAAGCGGGGGATTCCGGAAGCTGATCGGCTCAAGATGTACGGCCGCTACAACCGGCCGGTGGCGCGGGGCGACCTGCGCGCGGTGCTGCTGAAGTGTCGCCGGCCGGAGCTGTACAGGCGGCGGGAGACGGCCGAGTAGTCGTGCGCGCCCTCAGAAGTCCATCTGCAGGGCGAGCTGGATGAGGTCGAGGTCGTCGAAGCTGACCGGGTTCTCCGTGGGCCACACGGCGCCGTTGATGGCCGCGATGTCGGCGTTCGGGCCCGTGATAAACCCGGGGCCGCCGAGGGAGGGGAGCCCCGGCCCGGGGGAGATGCCCGCGATGGTCGGACGGCCGCCCAGGTCCTCGGGGAATCCGCTGCTGAGCGCGGCGTCCTGGTGCGCGTAGGTGAAGGTGACGTCGATGCCGTCGGTGACCTCGGCGGTGTAGCGGAGCCCGAAGACGCGGTCGTACGTGATGTCGGTGTTGAGCGCCAGCGCGTCGTTCTCACGATCCAGGTCGTGGTAGAAGAGCTTGAGCGGGTTGCCGGCCAGGTCCACGGTGGCGATGCCGCCGGCGGCGCGCAGGTTCTGGGCCGCCAGGGCGTCGTCGAGCACGCGCTCCCAGGCGAAGCCCGCGTTGAGGCTGCGCGGGACGAGCAGCTCGTAGTACGGGTTGATGGTGCTGTAGTACAGGTCGAAGCCGGGCTCGACGTGTGAGTAGTACACCTCGACGTTCAGCCCCGGGCGATCCCAGAGCTCGACGGTCGCCATCCAGGCGTTGGGCTCGTCGCCGAAGTCGATCCGCCGGATGGGGCCGCCCGGGAGCGCGGGCCAGATCTTGGCGTCCTGCGGGCTGCCCCCGGCATCCGTGTCACCCGTCATGCCGAGCGCGTCCTCGAGCTCCTGGGCGAACTCGATGGAGATGTTGTGGCCGTCGATGCGCCCCTGCAGATCCACCCCCCAACCGTTCTCCTCGCCGAGCCCCGAGGCCAGATACTGCGCGCCGAGCGTCCAGTTGCCCCAGTCCAGGGCCATCCGCGCGGAGCTGTAGCCGTCGTTGGTGGCCTCGCCGCTGACCGGCGGCAGGGGGTGCGTGAACGGTGTGAAGTACCCCGGCGGGAAGTGGTCCTGGGCGTACTGTCCCTGGAACGGGCCGAACAGCCCGCCGCTGTCGAAGATGCTGTCATACGTGGCCATGCCGGCGAACAGGTCCACGTCCAGGTTGCCCCAGGATGTGCGGTAGCGTACGCCCTGCTGGGAGAGACGCTCGTTGTTCACCAGCAGCCCGAGCCCGTGGGACCGGAACTGGCGCCCGATGATCCAGTACGTTGGGTTGCGCCAGTCCGTGCCGAGGGCCACCCAGGCCTCATCGAGCCAGATGGTATCGGTGTCGCCGCGCACCTCGAGCAGCGAGAGCGTCGATGCCGGGTCGTGGAGCTTACAGGTCAGGCGGCCGTGGACGTCCTCGGCAATGTTGCCCTCGATGCCGATGACGGCGGTGAGCACGTCGAACTCCCCGCCGAAGAGGCCGCTGGACTCGGTGAACAGCCCGTCGCCGGCCAGCCCGGCGCGGTAGTTGATGGAGGCGATGGCGCAGGGGCCGTCATCGGGCTCCTCGAGGGCCGTCACGCGGTCGTCGAGGTCACTGATGAGGGCGTCGCTCTGCTTCTGCTCATCCATGACGGCGAGGAGCTCCTCGCGGAACTCCGCCGTGAGGGCCGTGAGCGCGCCGCGGAGGGCCTCCGGGTCGAGTTCGGCGGCATCGCCCTTCTCGCCCGGCGCGCCCTCCGGTCCCCTGGGGCCCGGGTCGCCCGGTGCGCCCTTGGGTCCGGGGTCGCCCATCGGGCCCTTGGGACCGTCGTCGCCGGGAAGGCCCTTCTCGCCCTGCTCGCCGACGTCGCGAGGGATCTTGTCCCACACCCTGGCGATGGCGAGGGCGAACTCATACCGCGTCATAGGCCGGTCGCCGTTGACGTTGTCGTCGGGGTACCCGGCGATGATCCCGTGGTCCACGAGCTTCTGCAGGGCGTCGTAGGCCCAGTGCGTGAACGGCACGTCGTCCGCGGCCGAGGCGGCGAATGCAGAGGCGATGGGGCTGCTCATGAGTACGGCGGCGACGGCTATGGCTCGGAGCAACGGTGGCGCCTCCCTGTGCTTGTAGCCTCGTCGTATGATATCGGCTGCGAGGGCGTCGGCGGCCCATCAATGGACTTGTGCGTGTCGCACCAGTTTTGACACATTCCGGCGGGATGCGTTCCGGCGCGGACCCCGAAGGCGCGCGCTCAGCTCTCCGCCTTCGTGTCCTTGGCCTTCGCCTTGCGCCGGCGCTTGCGTTTCTTGGTCACGAGGACCTTGCCCCGGCCGCCGCAGTACGAGCAGCGCACGGCCACCCATTCGCGGGCGCCATGGCCGGCGGCGTCGAGGCACTCGCGGCAGCTTCGGCCGCCCTTGACGGTGCAGTTGCGTTTGCCGCCGCAGTGTTCGCAGTCAACGAGTTGCTTCATCGGTGTCCCTCCCCCCGTGCGCCATCTCCCCAGCCTGACGTTCTCCGGCGACGGCCCCGCTTCCTGCCTGGCGCCTCGTCGGAGCATGGATGTTGCAGCGCAGCGGATAACCGGCACCCGGCTACCGGCTGCCGCGGGGGGAGGCGATGCGTTGTGCAGCCTCATTCTTCCTCTGTTTGCTCTGCATACTGGGCATGAACCGTAGCAGGCACCGGCAATGTATGGCGCGGCGTGGGTCCGTAGGCCTCGCAGAGCCGTGCCAGGTGCTCGACGTCCCATACGATGGCGACGCTGTGGTCGCGCTGGTGGGCGCGGGAGAAGCCCAGGTCGCGTGGCGACGGCTGGTTGGGTTGTTGGCATTGGGTGTTATTCCCCACGCTGTGACCCCGGTTGCGCCGCTAACTGGGGCGATTTGGGAGTGTCCGGTTTTCGTCCCCTTCCATGGATTTGAGGTCAAGAGGGCGGGCTGTCACGCGATCGGCGAGAAAAGCGCTCCTGCGGGCTGTGCGGCGGTCCGAGGCGCAGTCTTGCGCCGTAGACAGAGACGATCTGGGGCACTTTGGCCCGGTCAACTCAGGGGGGTTCTGTCAACAGAAGAACAGCGGTCGGTGACCGGTGGTCAGTGGCCAGTGAGAGAATGAGCATGTCGGCGTTGCTCGGACCAGGCCTGTAGAGGATGGCCAGGGCCGCAGCTTCCCGGCGTTCTCCTCGGCTTTGCCTTTGCAGGAGAGCGTGTGCCACGTGCGGAACCTGGTATAGGAAGGGCCGTTACGGAATGTGCGCGCCGTGGGGCAGCAGGGAATAGGTCTTATGTCCCCGGACCTCCCCGACCTCCCCCGGGCGTCAATTGTGAACAGCGAGTGTACCGCCTCGCGCAAAGGAGCACAGCATGCGAGAACTGGCCACTGCCCGCAGTGTCCGCTTCCGGTGGATCCTCGCCTGCATGACCGTCTTCCTCCTGGCCATCTCCACCGCTGGCACGGCAACCGCACAGGCTCAGTGGACGAAGTTTGACATGACGAAGGCCGACGCCCAGGGCCGTTACCTCTGGCACGAGCCGGGCAACTGGAGCCTGGGTGTTCCCAATGAGTCCCTATGCGCAGAGATCGGCGATGACGACTCCGGCAGGGCGCTACACTGCGTCATCGCCGCCGACGCCATCTGCCAGACAATGGAACTGGCCGAGCACGCGCAAACCGAAGGGACAACGCTCCGCCTCCTCAGAGGCGTTACGCTGACCTTCAAAGCCGGAGCTGTCCTGTCCAAGGACCGGGAGAGCACATTCTACGTTGACGGAACGGTGAAGTCTTCCGCCACAAACACGTCGATTCGCATCGGCGGACCGTGGGGCCGACCCGAAGCTGACTTGCCCTCCGCCTGCCATGTCATCATCAGCCCCACCGGGATCCTCGAAGCCTGGTTCGTCGGCATCAACACGACCCATCGGGCCAACGACGCGCCGAGCAGCCCATGGGGGCCGAGGTTCTTCTCCCGGGCAACGGATTCGGAAGTCATCGTGAACGGTGGTCGACTGCTAGCGCAGGAAGGGCTGCGGATCTCCACGGTGGACGCCGCCAGGCCGGGGCATCTGAGGCTGCATGGCAAGGCGAGCATGCAGATGAAAGAGGATGCTCGTTACGGACTCCAGGTCTGGGGTGGCGTATGGGAGATCCAAGGTGGCCACGTGGATCTCCGCATCGGCAACGTCGAATTCTGGGGCAACAAGTTCAGGGATGCAGTCAATACGCAGCAGGATACGAAGGTCGGACCGGGTCGGGCCGTGCTCAAGCTCGCCGGCGACGGCGTGAGCACCATCCACGCCGGGAAGCTCAACTTCATCGACGCGGCCTTCGTGGATGTGGGCGGCCTCGATGTCCAGCCCGGTCGGTACGTGGTGATCGACGGCAAGAGCGTGCACCAGACCAACCTCAGGCTTGCCGACGGGACCGACACCGACATCTGGAGCTTGGTGGTGGACACGGACAAGGCTGACGTCATCCTCCGCCGCAGACCCGGCGAGCCCAAGCCCTCCGCCACCCAGTCGGCAGTCAAGACGGAAGGTGCTTCCGAGCCTGATCGTTAAGAGCCTATCCTAGAACGTGTTTTGGCGCTATACGTATGGGCATGGGTGATAGCTACTATCACAGCACACATGGGAGCACTGAACCATGGCCAAGAAGGAGCCTATGCCGACGATCTGGCGTATCCCTGACGACCTCTGGGCCGAGCTGCAGCCTCTGCTGCCGCCGGAGAAAGCTCCAGGGACGCCAGGACGGCCCGCCGTACCGTACCGCACGGTGCTGGACGGCATCCTGTACGTGCTGCGCACCGGCTGCAAATGGAAGGCGGTGGCCAAGGAGTTCGGCTCCGGCAGCACGTGCCACAAGCGCTTCCAGGAGTGGGAGCGCATGGGTGTGTTCGAGAAGCTCTGGCAGAGACTGCTGGAGCGCTACGACGACTTACGCGGCATCCAATGGCAGTTCCAGTCACTGGACAGCGTGACGGTGAAGGCACCCTTGGGGGGGCGCAGACGGGCCCGAACCCCACGGATCGGGGCAAATCAGGCACCAAGCGACACGTGATCACGGATCGTCGCGGCGCACCCCTTGCCGTGACCATCACCGGCGCGAACTGCCATGACATGAAAGCCGCTGTGCCCACCATGGATGGCATCGTGGTGCACAGGCCAGAGCCCAAACCGTATCACCCGCAGCACTTGTGTCTGGACAAGGGCTACGACTACCCGGAGATCCAGGCCGCCGTGGGAGGGCGCCAGTATCGGCCTCACATCCGGCGGCGAGGCGAAGAGGCCTTCGACCCCAGCACCGGTCGCCGTCATCCAGCGCGCCGCTGGGTGGTGGAGCGCACCGGCTCGTGGCACAATCGGTTCCGCAAGCCCCTCATCCGCTGGGAGAAGAAGACCCACAACTACCTGGCCCTCATGCAACTGGCCTGCACCCTCATCGTCTACCGTATGACGGTTTTAGGATAGGCTCTTAGTGGGTTTCGGCTCATCATAGCAGCGGGCCAATGAGGCCTGCTGGGAAGGAGCCGAGGCCGTGGGATATCGCAAGTTCAAGCCTCAATTCAAGCGGCGAGTGGTGGAGGAGTGGCTGAGCGGAGAGAAGGGCATTGCGCAGATTTGTCGCCAGTACGAGTTGGCCGATTCGTTGGTGCGGCGCTGGCGCCAGGAGTATGAGCAGCGGGGCCCGAATGCATGGGAGTCGGCGGCGCGGCGGGATGGGGAGCTGAAGGCGGCGCAGGAACGGATCGCGGAGTTGGAGGCTGCCCTGGGTCGCACGAGCATGGAGGTTGACTTCCTGCGGCGGGCGTTGAGGCGAGCTGGTGTCCCTTTTCCGCCCGAGCTGAAATGGTGAGCGAGCACCGGGGCGGTCTGTCGATCCGGCGTGCCTGCGAGCTGGTGCACATCAACCGAAGCTGGTACTACACCAAGCCCAAGGGGCCGGCACGCAACGACACGGCGCTCCAACATGAGATCGAGAAGATCGTGGCGGAGTGTGACGGGTACGGCTATCGGCGGGTGACGCACGAATTGCGGCGGAAGGGCTATCGGGCCAACCACAAGCGTGTGCTGCGGATCATGCGGGAGGGGGAGTGGTTGTGCCGGTTCCGGCGCAGTGGTCGGCGCACGACGGACTCGGATCACGGGCTGCCCATATACCCGAATCTGCTTCAGGGAGGGGCAATAACGGGGCTGCACCAGGTCTGGGTGGCCGATATCACGTACATCCGGCTGGCCATGGAGTTCGTGTTTCTGGCCGTCATTCTGGATGCGTACTCGCGCCGGGTGGTTGGCTGGGAGTTGTCGCGGTCGTTGCGCACGCAGGAGTTGACGGTGCCGGCGTTGGAGCGGGCGTTGGCGTCTCGGCCCGTTCCCGAGGAGCTGATCCACCATTCCGACCAGGGGGTGCAGTACGCCGCCAAGGCGTACGTGTCACGAGCCACGGAGGCTGGGCTGCGGCTGAGCATGGGTCGGCGTGGGCACCCGGAGGACAACGCCCGGGCGCAGGCCTTCTTCCGCACGCTGAAGGTGGAACAGGTGTACCTGACCGAATACCTGGACTTCGCGGATGCGCAGCGTCAGATCGAAGGCTTCATCGAAGACGTCTACAACCGCAAGCGCTTGCACTCGTCATTGGGGTATGTGCCGCCGGTGGAGTTCGAGGAGACATTGCAGGCAGAAGCGAAGAGGAGCGCCCTGGTCGGTGGACCGTCGGCGCCCCTGACCT
>JASFTE010000243.1:0-7064 GCA_050114035.1 Armatimonadota bacterium
GAAGCAGTTGTCCATGTAGTCCGGAGCGTGCCCGTCGAAGAACTGCTCCCATGCACTATCGCGGCTCATGGTGATACCTCCGTCTCGGTGACCATCAAGCGCGCGGCGGGACGGAAGGTAGGCCCAACCGTCGGACGAACTATTCGAGATAGCGAGTCGGGATGCCTTGGCAGCATGACCCCTGGGAGGCCGTGGACATGCGCATGACGATGGTGATGCTGATGGCGTGCGCCTGCTCAATCGCCGCGATGGCCGCGTGCCTCGCCGCCGAATACCACGTCGCCCAGAGGCACCCGCGGGCGGCGGACGACAATCCCGGCACCGCGCAGCGGCCGTGGGAGACCATCTCCCACGCGGCCAACGCACTCCAGCCCGGCGATACGGTCATCGTCCATGAGGGCATCTACCCGGAGGCGGTCACAATCGGAGTGTCCGGCGCCCCGGAGCGGCCCATCGTGTTGGAGGGGGAGCGAGGCCCGGAGGGGCAGTGGAGGACGATCGTGGACCGAAGCGCGGCCGTGCGCGAGTGGGTGCCGGCTCCCGAGATCGGGTCGAGGGTCTACAAAGCGACGCAGTTGGACTTCGCCCCGTACAGTATGACGCTCGACGGCAAGCTGCTCGCGCGCATACGCGATGACTACATGAGGGGCACCGAGGGCGCCGAGTACCTCACGCTGCCGCCCACGGCCCCGAACAAGGACGGCGCCGGCGATGCGATCAGCTTCTGGGACGGCGTCGAGGCGCTGTACGGCCACCGGGAGGGCGTCACGTACATCCGCTTCCGCAACGGCGATGACCCGAACGGGATGCACCTCAAGGCGGCGCCCGCCGGCGGAGGCTTCACCCTCACGAACAAGAGCCACGTGGTGATTCGGGGCTTCGCGGTCAGAGGCGCGCAGGACAGTGTGGTGATCGAGGGGGAGGCCTCCCGCCACAACGTGATCGAGGGCAATCACCTGCTCAACGGGCACAACAGGGCGGTCATCCGGGACGGCGCGTCGCACAATATCGTGCGCGACAGCGAGATGACGCCCAACTACTTCGGCTACGCGTCCCCCGGCGCGTGGGGGACGGCCCAGCCGAGCAAGCACACGGTGATCCGCGAGCACATCTACCGCGTGTTCAAGTACCTCGTGGGCCCCAATTCCTCGGACGACCGGGGAGTGCTGCTCCGGAGCGCCGGCGAGGGCAATGAGGTTTCGGGCAACCACATCCACGCGGGCCTGATCGGCGTCTCATGCGGCCGCGCGCCGAAGCTCCGCGTCCACCACAACGTCATCCACAACATGTCCAGCATCGGCATCCTCACCTCCGAGAACAGGGGCAAGGGAGTGCACGACGGGGAGTTCTATGAGAACCTCGTGTACGACTGCAACATCAACCTGCGCATCCATCACTACAACACGCCCCGGGACAATCAGCGGCGGGAGTTCCACTACCGCAACCTGTTCTACCAGCCCGAGGGGCTCGGCAGTCACATCTTCGTCCATTGGCTCAACGACCAGTGGCCGCCGGAGACCGAGCACCCGGAGATCTGGATCTACCACAACACCTTCGCGGGCGGGCGGCGCGCTATCCAGCCGTCGGGATGGGCGACGAAGGGCGGCGGGCTGCGGAGCACGCACTTCGTCAACAACATCCTCTCCTCCGCCATGTTCTGCTACGCGAGCACGGCGTTCATCGGCGGGCGGGACATGATCGGGCTGTTCGACTACAACTGGGTCGGCGGCGTGTACCACCACGGCGTTCCGGCCTGGTTCGGATCACACAACGTCAAAGCGGAAGGGCAGCAGCTCTGGCCGCACGGCGAGATGCCTGACTTCCGGCTCGTGGCGCGCAGCCCGGCGCGCGGCAAAGGGATTGACCTGTCGAAGCCCTTCGTCCTGGAGGGCAGCACGTACCAGCCACTCCCAGGCATCAAGCCCGGGTACTTCTCCGGGCTTGCCCCTGACGTGGGCGCGCTGCAGTACAGCCGGACCGCTCCGGTGGATCTGCCCGCGGCGAGGTTGGGCGACTGAGCTCGACCGAAGGTAGGGCCAACCGGCGGACGGACCATTCGAGATAGCGTGTCGGGAGGCCGTGGATATGCGCATGACGATGATGACGCTGATGGCGTGCGCTTGCTCAATCGCCGCGATGGCCGCGTGCCTCGCCGCCGAATACCACGTCGCCCAGAAGCACCCACAGGCGGCGGACGACAACCCCGGCACCGCGCAGCGGCCCTGGAAGACCATCTCCCACGCCGCCGAGGTCATGCAGCCCGGAGATACGGCCATAGTCCACGAGGGCCTGTACCGCGAGTACGTGCAGCCGCAGCGCAGCGGCACGCAGGCCGCGCCGATAACGTACCGGGCCGGGCAGGACGAGGATGTCATCATCACCGGGGCCGACATCATCGACGGCTGGGAGCGCGACGCCGGCGGCGACCCCGTGTGGAAGAAGTCACCGTGGACCCTCAAGCGCCCGACGCACCCGAACAACGAGCAGCACCGCCTCATCGGTCGCTGCGAGCAGGTGATCGTGCGAGGACCAGCCGCTGGTCCTCACGGGGAGCTGCTGCAGCAGGTCCTGACGCGCGCCGAGATGAGCGCGGGTACCTTCTGCGCCGACACGGAGGGCCAGGTGCTCTACGTCTGGCTCGCGGGCGGCGACGATCCCGCGAAGCACACGATCGAGGCGAGCGTCCGCAACCGCTGCTTCGGGCTGCAGTGGGGCCGGGAGGGGCTCGACTACATCCACGTCGAGGGCTTCACCATGCGCTACGCGGCCAACATGGCCCAGCGCGGGGCCCTGTACTGTCGGGGGAACCACTGGCTCATCGCGGACAACGTCATCGAGTGGGTCAACGGCAACGGCCTCAGCTTCCGCGGCACCGGGCACGTGCTGCGCGAGAACGTGTGCCAGTACAACGGCCAGATGGGCATGGGCGGCGGCGGGCGCGACTGGCTCATGGAGAACAACTCGCTGCTGCACAACAACCAGAAGGGCTACAGTACCGGCTGGGAGGCCGGGGGAATCAAGATCACCCACACGCGGGGCGGCAAGGTCATCGGCATGCGGGCTGACGGCAACAACGGCCCCGGCATCTGGCTCGACATCGACGTGCGCGATGTCCTCATCGACCGCTGCTCCGCGAAGGACAACACCGGCAGCGGCATCCACGTGGAGATCAGCGGCGACGTGGCCATCACCAACTGCCTGCTCGCGGGCAACGGCGGCGGCCGGGAGGGCAACTGGGCCCACGGCGGCATCCAGCTCTCGGAGAGCGACAACTGCCGCGTGGAGCACAACATCTGCGTGGCCAACCGAACGGGCATCGCCGTCCGCATGCAGGGCCCGCGCACCTTCAAGGACATCGACGGCAACGAGGTGTCATATCACACGAAGGGGCACGTCATCCGCCGCAACATCGCCGCCGACAACGTCATGTACCAGTTCGGCCTGTGGGGCGACAACGTCTTCTTCGGCCCACACCCCTCGGCGAGCGTCGGCATGCGGGGCACGCCGCTGAACCCGGACGAGCTCGACCTGACCATCGACGAGAACCTCTACCACCCCCACGCCGACCAGGGCCTCGTCCTCTGGGGCTGCCCCTGGCGCGCGAAGCACAAGAAGTACCCCGACCTCGCCGAGTTCGTGCGCGAGCACAAGCAGGATGCCCGGTCGCTCGTCACCGATCCGTTGTTTGTGGACGCGGCCAAGGGCGACTTCCGCTTGCGGCGCGGCAGCCCGGCCATCAAGCCGGGAATCGGACTGCAGAGGGTGCCGGTGGGGATGGATGAGGTCGTGGCAGGCACGTGAAGCCAGAGACCTGCACGGACCCGGGGAATCACGGCCACGTGTAGAGCGCCACGTCGCGGAAGTTCGCCCGGCACTGGCCGGCGCCGATCCCGACCTGGCCGGGCCCAAGGGGCTCTGGATCCGTATACTCGAGCGCCGTGACACCGTTGAGGCGCAGGCTCATGTGCCCGCCCCGCTTCGCCACGCGTGCGTCGAATCCCCGCGGTGTGTTGCAGTGCGAGCCCATGGCGATCCGGAAGCGCCGGTCGCTGGTCTCCGCGACCACTTGCCCCTGACGCAGGAGCTTCGTGGCCCGCCCCCGATCCGCGCCGATGACGAAGCGATACCCACTGTCCGGCTCGCGACCGTCACCGCAGAAGGCCACCGAGATGTCGTGGTACGGGAAGTGTCGGTGCTTGCCGCTCTCCTCGCCCTCGGAGTACTCGCTGACGTTGAACTCCAACACGAGGTCCCTGGCGCGCGGCTCGCGACGCCACGTCAGCGCCAGCGGCTCGCCGAAGGCACTGGTCCAGTAATCCCACTCGATGCAGGCCATGCCGGAGTGGACCAGCCAGCGTCCGTGCGATGGCGCCCACTGCGGCGCCGGCCGATCCAGCCGGTCCACTGTGGCGCGCAGGTTCGCGAGGCGGATGTCGTCGAACAGTGCCTGACCGCTGCTCACCCAGATGAGGGGGCGGCCGTCGGCGAGCGGCTCCTCGTCGCTGTACGTGATGCCGGAGCTCCCGAGGGCAGCGCCGACGGTGGGGCCATCGCGGAAGATGGTCAAGGTACTCGGCCAGGACAGGTCCTCTGCCTGCAGCTCGTCGAGCTGCGCCACGACCTGCCCCTGGCGCAGTAGCTGCAGAGAAGGCGCCGGCTCCGTACTGCACGTCACGGCGTAGCCGGTGCGGGCGTCTTTGCCGTCGGTGCAGATGGCGAGGCCCCCCGCGCCCCGCGGGGCGGCGGGCAAGCTCGCGGAGAGCATCACGCTGCCCGGCGCCGCCTCCCGATAGGCGAGCAGAGCCTGGCGACCGCGGGAGGCGACCCCGCGCATGGCGTGGTTGTCATTGGACAGGCCAGGGCGCTGCCACGTGCGCGGCGTCGGCCGCCAGAGGTACCCGATGACGGGGAGGAAACGGCCGTGCTCGTGCCCGGGAAGGCGCTCCCCCTCGCAGCGTACGAGGGAGACAGTCATCGCCGGGTTGGCGGCGACAGAGCGCACCTCGAAGTCGTCCACGGCGGCCCTGCCCTTCCCGCGCACCAGCAGCCCGACCCGGCCATCCCGAAACGAGAAGTCATACGCCCGGCCCACCTCACGGCCTGCGACCTCCACCACCATCTGTGGGCCGCGGCATACCACGCCGAGCCGACCCCCGGCCTCCTCGGGAAGCGGGCCATCGGCCAGTGCGGTCTCCGCGCCATCCAGCTTCCGCACGAGGCGCCACGCATCTCCGGAGGCGAGGAGCGCGTAGTGGTTGTCGTCGTCCTGGAACCGCCAGACGGGTCCGGCGGGCGCGCCGGCACTGTCCGCCAGCGAGACGCTGACCGAAGCGTCGGGCCATGTGCGATGCGCGACGAGAGCAAGCGCGTCAGAGGCGGCAACGCGGCGCAGCCTGCCACGCGCGAGCCGCCATTTGCCTGCAGGCAGGTCCCAGCGACCCTCCAGCCCGCTGGCGAAGTGGTCCACGAAGCTGTCCATCCCCCGCGCGGCGAAGTCGTCGAAGTGGACCTTCCCGTGACCGGACACGAACAACCCGGCACGGCCGGCCCCGGCACCCGGGGTAGGCGCACTCAGGACCGGCTCGCCGTTCACGAACGCGCGGATGTCCGTCGCCGTCGCTTCCACCGCCAGCCGGTGCCACAACTCCGGCACGCACGACACCGGCGCCTGCGCCAGGAGCCGCTGCTCCCCGCCCTGTACGCAGAAGAGCCCGGCCCTCCCCTGCTCGGGGCCCGGCATCACGGCGAAGCGGGTGAAGCCGTCCGGCGTCGCGAAGAACGCTACCCCCATCCACGTGTCGCGGCGCGCGAGGGCGGACACCTCGACGCGGTAGTCCTCCCAGAACTCGTCGCCCGTGAGCGAGACGGCGTCGTGTCCCTGGGCCGCGTACCACGAGGCCTGTGCCGCCGGCCGATCGCGCGCGCGCACCGGATCGTGGTAGGCCTCGATCTCCCATGAGCCCGATAGAGGCTCCCAGAGCGCCTCGCGATCCGAGTCGGCCAGGAAGTCCTCATTGTACAAGACCCGGCCGACGGCCTGCGCCAGCACGTCGCCGACCTCGAGCCCGCGCCCGCCCGACCCAAGGCACACCTCGCCCTCGTGGTAGCTCGCG
This sequence comes from Armatimonadota bacterium, assembly GCA_050114035.1. Classification (GTDB taxonomy): domain Bacteria; phylum Armatimonadota; class Zipacnadia; order JAUWAU01; family JAUWAU01; genus JAUWAU01. The sequence continues at coordinate 6,114 of JASFTE010000243.1, forward strand.
TCCCACGCCTCGAGCAGCACCTCGCCCCCCGCCTCGACGCGGATGGCGATGGGCCGCCGCTTGATGACGACCTCCACTGGCTCGCCTGCCCGGACCGCCGCGGTGCCCCGGGCGAGACGCCGCTTCTTACCGCCGCCGCAGCGGTACAGGGCCGTCCCACGGCCATCGAGCGCCACGGCATAGAAGCGATCGCCCTCCCGGGCGAAGATGACCGCCGCGGAGGCGCCCTTCGTGCGCTCGGCGGCCGGTGCAAGGGTGAGCCAGATGTTGTAGCTCTCGGCCTCGACGCTGTCGATGGCCTCGCCCGGCTTGAAGTTCGGAACCGCGGCCGTCCCACTGCTCAGGGAGATCGCCGCGGTGAGCAGGAGAGCAAGATGCACAATCCAGAAGCCACGCCGTAGTCGCAAAGCGGTCACCTCAGTAGACATTCTACACCAGAGGCCTGTCGTACTACTAGCCCACTACCTCACTTGACTGATCCACGCGCCACCTTCCGCTCATACACATACGCGTGCCCTTGCTTCTCCACCTGCCTGATGACGCCAAGCCGGCGCAGCCCGTAGGCGATTCGCCCTGCGGCCGAGTAGCGCACGTCCGCCGCCTCCGAGATGTCGGCCACCGTGAAGCGTCTGGGCAGACCCTTCGGGAGGAGCCCGAGAAAGTCCCTCGGCTGCTCGAACCGGTGCGTCTCCAGGATCTCCACCAGCTCGTGCCCGACGACCGACACGCCCCTCCGGTGCCAGCTCCCCTGCCCGTCATCGCGGCGCAGCTCGCGCTCCACCGTCATCACGACCTCGAGCGACATGTTCTTGCGCCGCAAGACGCCGGGGATGTACAGCAGCTCGTCGAAGACGTCGATCACGGCGCCGCGCTTCGGCGAGCGCCGCTGCGACAGCTCCTGGCCCGACTCCGGGTCGAGACGCACGAGGATCTTCTGGTGGGGGATCGGGT
>JASFTE010000244.1:0-7057 GCA_050114035.1 Armatimonadota bacterium
CGGCCCCAGCCGCTTCGGCGAGTGCATGCTCCTCGCGAGCAAGCCGGAGGTCCCCCCGCTGCAGGTGCGCCACGTGGAGCGCCACATGCTGCCCGACGTGCCCGGCGAGCGCCCCGGGCGCATCATGATCGCCTGGACCACCAACCGTCCCGCCGAGTGCAGCCTGCACTACCAGATCGCCGGCCCCGAGGCGTACTTCGAGGAGGGGACGCTCGACGAGGGCGCCGGCGCCGTCAACAACCACGCCATCATCCTGCCCGCATCCCTCCGAGCCTCCCGCTATCGCTTCCGCATCGACGCCACCGAGCCCCTTAGCGCCTACCACGAAGCTCGGACGGTCTCCTCCGAGCCCTTCGACGTGGCTATGCGCGGCCGGGCGCCGGTCACGCTGCAGCCCGCGCCGGGCTCGGCTGCCCTCACGGTTGCCGAGGACTCCGGCCGCGAGCGCGGAGGCTGGCCCGTGACATCCGGCATCCCCTTCGCCCGGGGCGCTCTGGCCGACGCCGCCCGCTGTCGCCTCCTGGACGCGAATGGCCGCGACGTGCCGGCCCAGTTCGAGCCCCTGGCCTACTGGCCCGACGGCAGCGTCCAGTGGCTGCTCGCCGACTTCGCTGCCGACACGCGCGCCGGCGGCGAGACGAAGTACACGCTCGAATACAACGCCGCCCCGGGTGAGCCCGAGACGACGCTGCGCGTGGCCGAGACCGCCGCCGCCGTCGTCGTTGACACGGGCGCCGCGCGCTTCACCCTCCCCCGGGACCGCTTCGCCCCCTTCCGCCAGGTGCGCGTCGGCGATCGGGAGGCCACTGGCGGGGACGGCGGCGGATTCGAGCTCACCAACGCCGAGGGCAAGCGCTTCCGCACCGACCTCGTCGCGCCGGAGCAGGTCGTCGTCGAGGCCGCCGGGCCGCTCCGGGCCACCGTGAAGGTCACCGGCCGCTTCGCCGCCCAGGACGGCTCCACGTATATGCGCTACCTGTGCCGCCTGCACTTCTACGCGGGGAAGCCGTGGGCGCGGGTCGTCTTCAGCATCGACAACGATGTGCTGCAGCCCCGCATGAACCTCATAGGCAGCGCCCGCCTCCGCATTCCCATCTCGCTGGCGGGCGGCCGCTGCCTCGTCGGCGGCGACGATGGCGCCGTCACCGAGGTTGCACTGAGAGCGCCGATCCGCCTCCTGCAGGACTACGACAACCGCTACCGCATCACGGGCGCTCCGGGACCAGTCGAGGGCCGCCGCGCCTCCGGCTTCGTCGTCGCCAGAGGCAACGCGGGTGCAGCGCTGGTGGCCGTCCGCGACTTCTGGCAGCTCTACCCCAAGGGCCTCGGCGTCACTCCCGACGGCCTCGACGTCGAGCTGCTGCCGCCGCTGCCTGCGGATCAGTACAGCTCCGCCGAGGACAAGGAGCTCCTCACGCAGCTCTACTTCTGGTGCGATGCTGGCAACTACAAGCTCTCCTCCGGCGTCCGCCTGACCACGGAGCTCTTTCTCGACTTCGCTCCTCCTGCCGGGGCCGAGGCGCAGGAGGCCGCCCACTTCCAGCATCCCCTCTTCGCCGCCTGCACGCCGGATTGGTACTGCGACACCGGCGTCTTCGGCACGATGCTCCCCCGGCGCAAGGGCGACTTCGACGTGTACGAGCAGGGCCTCGACAAGGCCTTGGACGCCTTCCTCAAGCGCCGCGAGGACGTGCGCGAATACGGCTTCATGAACTACGGCGACTGGTACGGGGAGCGCAAGTGGAACTGGGGCAACATTGAGTACGACACGCAGTACGCCCTCGCCATGAACTTCGCCCGCACCGGCGACCTGGGCATGCTCTGGCGCGCCGAGGAGGCCGAGTGGCACAACGCCGACGTGGACACGGTCCACTATCACGCCGGCGAGAACCAGGTGGGCAGCGTGCACGTGCACTGCCTGGGGCACACGGGCGGCTACTTCCCCGCGGGGTGGAAGGACATGAGCAGCGGCTTCGCCTTCGGCAGCACGACCCACAGCCACACCTGGGCCGAGGGGCACTTCGCGCTGGGGATGCTGCTGGGCGAGCGCCGCTACCTGGACACGGGCCATCTCATCGCCAACCAGATCGCCCGGTACCGCACCACCAACTTCAACTTCAACAGCGAGCGCGACGCCGGCTGGCCGCTCATCGCCTGCCTCGGCGCGTACCGTTTCACCGGCAACCCCTTCTACCTCAACGCCGCCCGCATCATGGTGCAGCGCGCCGTCCAGAAGCAGCGCCCCGAGACCGGCCAGTGGGGCCACTACATCGGCGAGTGCCGCCGCTACGAGCACTCCCCGCCCCACTGGGGCACGAAGCCCTTCATGACCGGCGTCCTGCTCCACGGCCTCCGCCAGTACGACCTCATCGAGCCCAGCGACGCCGTCAAACAGGCCATCCGCCGCAACTGCGACTTCCTGTGGGACAAGTGCTACATAGGCAAGGACCAGGGGTTCATATACGCCCAGTGCGCCCAGTACTGGGACAAGGGCTCCACCTGGACCATCTCGCTCGTCGGCGACGGCCTCGCCTACGGCGTCCGCCTCGACCCGGAGCGCACCCACGAGCCGCTCCTCCGCGAGGCCGCCGCCGCCCACTACCATCGCTCGCCGGTGGGCAGCTTCGGCAAGAGCTTCACCCAGGGCACCTGCTTCATGCCCGCCCTGCTCTACGACCTCACGCAGCTCGGCATCACGGAGCTCCCGCCGCCGTAGCGCACGGTGTGCCCTCCGCCCTCCCTAAGCCAGCGGCAGCGCCGCCTCCTCCTTCAGCACCCTCGATATCACACTCATGCTCTGCTGCCAGACGTTGTCCGGGACGTTCTCCGTGATGCCCACCAGGAAGCGGTCGCCCGGCGCAATGTCCGCCAGCATCCCCCGCGTATACTCCTCGATGTCCTCGGGCGCGTAGAGGTGCACGGGCGACGGGAAGTTCGTCCAGATGACCTTCTCGCACCACGCCCTCCGCGCGTCGCCGATGGGCAGGTCCCCGTCGGGAAACGCCGCGAACGCCTCAACGATGTCGATATCCGACTCGGCCACCGCCTCCGCCAGGTGCGTCATCTTCCCGTCCATGTGGACCCCGATGAGCTTGTCGCGCTCGTGCAGAATGGCCGCGAACTCGTTGTACCGTGGGATCACGTACTCCTGGAAGCGCTCCAGGCCGATCATCTCGCTGGTGATATTGTCCCCGTAGATGAACACGTCGGCCGGGCTGTCCGCCGCGATCTGGTACATCTCCCGGTGCCGCTCCGCGATGGCCTCGTACAGCCCGAAGAAATCCGTCGGTCGCTCCCGCATGTCGATGGCGAAGCGCTCCGGCCCCATCAGGTGCACCAGCATCCGCATCATGGGCGTATACCCCAGCGTCCCGATCACCGCGCCGTCCTCGCCCATCGTCTCCACGTCGGCGAGGAACCCCTCGTAGGCCGGCGTATAGACCTCGTCCTGCACCATGGAGTGCAGTACCTCGTAGTCCTCCGGCCGCTTGATGAGGAACTCGCACCGCAGACTCGTCCCGTAGCCTCCGCCCGTGCGGTACGTCTCCGACACCTCGCCGACCGGCGTGCGATACGTCTGCCGCACCACGCGCTTGCCATCCTGCCAGTACTCCCGCCGCTCGCTCTCGACGTTCGGCGTCACCGTGCTCATCACGCCGCGCCGGATCAGTAGTGAGAGCCCCTCCTCGCGCAGCCGCCGCTCCGTCTCACCGCGCGGGACCAGGTTCAGGTAGCACGTGAACGGCAGCCGATCCGCCATCCGGCCGCGGAGAGCCGTGAACACGCGTTCTCTCGGGGTCATGCCGCCGACTTCGTCCCGGCCCTCCGAATCCCTGCCTCCGCGCCCCGCTCCGACACAGGACCGCCCGCCCGCGCTCTCGAACAGACCCACACTCACCCTAACGCGGCTCCGGGAGGCGCGCCCAATGAGATCGGTCATCACTCCGCTGGTCCCTCTCGCCATACTCGTGACCGTGCTGGCTCGGCCATGCTCCGCACAGCCCGCGGCCGCCCTTCCCATTCCCAACCCCGGCTTCGAAGACGACGCCGACGCCGACGGCCTGCCCGACGGCTGGAGCTTCGCCTGGGAGGCGACGCACCAGGGGGATCGCGAGCGGGGCATCCGGAAGCAGCGCCCGGACTTCGCCCTCGATACGGACGTCGTCCACTCCGGCGCGCGCAGCATCCGCGTCGGCGTGGCGCGCGCCGTGGACGACGGCGTCTGGAGCACCGGGACGCTCGACCATCTCCCGGGGGTCAAGTTCTACGAGGTCACCGCGTGGATCAGGACCGAGGGGCTGCAGGACTCCGACGCGCGCGTCGCCGTCATCTGCCACGCGGCCGACGGCAAGTGGCTCGGCGCAAACTACGGCGCCATCACGGCGGCCACCAACCGCGACTGGACGCAGTACACCGGCTACGTGCAGTGCCCGCCGGACACCGCGAAGGTTCGCCTTCGCCTCTGGATGAACTTCAACTACACCGGCACGGGCACCGCCTGGTACGACGACATCGCCATGGTTCCCACCGACCGCATCGAGCCCACGAGAATCGAATACGTGGACGACTCCCCCATGCCGCCGACGACGGCGACAGAGCGCAACCGCGGATACGTGCTCTTCTCCCGCGACTACCTGCGGCTCATCTTCCCGGGCACCGTCCCCCAAGCCGCTGAGAAGGCCAAATACCTCTCCCTCCGCGCCTGCCCCGGTGAGCGCGAGCCCGTCGTGCTTGCCATCCGGGCGCTACGCGACCTCGAGGGCGTGACCGTCGCCGTATCGGACTTCCGCGGCGAAAGCGGCGCGACCATACCCGCATCGGCAGTGGACGTCCGCACCGTACGCTACCTCGAGCGACAGGGCCAGAGCCGCTGGGGGCCCTTCGCCGAGGGCCTCATGACCGTCCCCCAGTACCTCGCCCCGCGAGACACGGCCGACATCGCGATGGAACGCTCCCAGCCCTTCTGGCTCACCGTCCACGTGCCCGAGGACGCCAGGCCCGGCCGCTACGAGGCCCTGGTCACCGTGGCAGTGCGCAGTGGCGGCGACAGAGCAACGGCCCTACTCCGCGTCGAGGTGCTGCCTCTGACTCTCCCAGAGCCGCCCGGCATTTCCTTCGGCATGTACAGCAAGTTCTGGGAGACGCCCGGCTATCTGGACACCATCTACGCCGACATGCGCGCCCACGGCATGACCACCGTCGGCCTCTGCACGAATCTCGGGGCGGACCTCAGCATGCAGGACGGCGGCGCCCGCATCGCCTGGGATGGGAACAGCCGCCTCGAGCGCGCCATGGCCGCCTACGTGAAAGCCGGCTTTGCCGAGCCCGTCCTCTGGCTCATGGGCCGCGACGTGGGCGCCTTCGCCCTCGAGCAGGGGGACCTGGCGAGCGCTGCCTTCGCCGGCTGCTACCGCCAGGTCATCGAGCAGATCCTCTCCCGCGGGAAGCAGCTCGACTGGCCCGAGATCATCTTCCAGCCCGTGGATGAGCCCTTCGAGCACACCGATCGCATGCCCATGGCGAAGCGCTGCCTGCAGATCCTCAAGGGGATCCCCGGCCTGCGCACCGAGGAGGATGGCCACAACGGCCGGCCCGAGATGCTCGACGACGAGACGTACCAGCTCTGCGACGTGCTCGCCATGCACGATGGCCCCGTCACCGTCCGCCGCACCTACAACGCCGAGAAGTGGCAGGCGTTCCTGGACAAAGCCCGCCGCGACGGCAAGCAGGTCTGGTTCTATAACATCGACCTCACCGCCTGGCACCCGGAGCCGCTGCGCTTCATGTACGGCTTCGGCCTGTGGCAATCCGGCGCCACCGGCTGCATCCAGTGGTGCTACCAGTTCGGCGTACCCGAGGACGACCCGGGCCGCGCCTATCGCAACCAGGGATCGCTCCTCTACTACTATCCGCAAACAGACGACGAGCCCGGCGGCCCGTGCGTCGCCTGGGAGGCCATCCGCGAGGGCGTGGACGACTACAAGTACCTCCATCGGCTCCACGAACTCGTGCAGCGCGCGAGAGAGTCCGAGAACGCACAGGCCCGCGCCACGGCCGAGCAGCTCTGGACCGAGGTCGAGGCGAAGCTCGCCACCATCGACTTCCGCGCTTGCGAGGGCAGCGCCGCCCAGGGCGACTGGACCGGCGTCAAGGACATCGCGCCCGACGGCCGCCGCCTCGTCTCCGGCGACCACAAGATCGCCAACGGCTGGCGCTTCGCCGACTACGACGCGCTCCGCAAACACATCGCCGACGGCATCGTCGCGCTGCAGGAAATGGGTGTCCGCTGAATGACCGGCAAACAGCGCATGCTCGCCGCGACCCTCGGCAACGAAGCCGACATGGTACCGGTGGCCCCGGACACCTCGAACATGATCCCCTGCCGCCTCACGGGCAAGCCCTTCTGGGACATCTACCTGTACCGCGACCCGCCCCTCTGGCGGGCCTACATCGACTGCGCCAAGCACTTCGACTTCGACGGCTGGCTCCCGTCGGCGGCCGGGTTCTGCATGGGCGCCGCCTCCGAGGCTGAGCACTCGAAGATCGTCTTCCGCAGCGATGAGCGCCTCATCACCCGGCAGTACCGCGCCGAGAACGGGAAGATGATCTGGAGCGACCGGGTCACCGTCTACTACCGCGCCGATCCGCCGACGCGCAACGTGAGGGCCGGGCTCATCGGCATGGCCGACGACCCGGATGAGTGGTGGGACATCGAGGGCATCAAGGAGCACCCGCGCGGCCGCGAGGGGTTCGAGCAGATCAAGGCATACATGGGCGACCAGGGCGTCGTCGGGGGCGGCGTGGGGCTGCCCTCACTCGGCATCGAGCCCGAGGGCATCCACGCCTACTACGACGACCGCCCCGCCGTGCTCCGGCGCATGGACGCCGCGGGGGAGCAGGCCCTCCGCCGCGCCGAGCAGATCCTCGACTGGGACCCCGACGTGCTCATGGTCGGCATCTCCGGCTACCTGAGCTTTCATTCTCCCGAGATCATCCGCCAGATCGGCCTCCCCACGCTGCAGCGCGTCACGAAGTTGGCCCGGGACCGCGGCGTCCC
>JASFTE010000245.1:0-7014 GCA_050114035.1 Armatimonadota bacterium
CACGCTCGAGGGCCATCGGGGCTACGTTAGTGCCGTGGTGGTGGCCCGCGATGGCCGCCAAGGCATCTCGGGCTCCGGCGACAGCACGGTGAAGGTCTGGGACCTGGAGTCCGGGAGTCTGCTGCGCAGCCTAGCGGGCTACGCGCGCGCAGTCTTCGCCGTGGGGGTCACCCGGGACGCCCGCCGGGTCATTTGCGGTTCCTCCGACCGCACGGTGCGGATCTGGGACCTGGAGTCTGGGCAGGTGCTGCACACGCTGGCGGGCCATAGGGGCTGCGTCCGTGCCGTAGCGGTGACCAGGGACGGCCGCAGGGCCATCTGGGGCTCCGACGACAAGACCGTGCGCGTCTGGGACCTCGACGCCCTGACGCAGCTCTGCACGTTTACAGCGGAGGGTGCCGTGCACGCCTGCGCCCTCGCCCCCGACGGCACGACCATCGTCGCCGGCGACGAGGGCGGGGGCGTCCACTTCCTCCGCCTCGAGGGCGTGTAGGCACCCGTGAGGCGCACCGCGCTCGCGCCGCCTCAGCCCCCCGGCTGCAGGTGCTCATCCAACCACTCGAAGGCGTCCCGCTGCATTTCGTGGTTGAACTCGTGGGGGCGAGGGTAGACGAGGCTCCCGAGCTGCTCGGGGCAGCCGGCCAGGGTGAAGGACTCGCGGAGGTGGAGGTGGGCTTTGGCTATGCCGAAGGGCTGCATGAGGCGGTCGTGCCAGCCGCTGATGGCCATGAAGGCGCGCGAAGCCGTGAGCGCCTGCAGGTCGGGCAGGTCCATGCGCTCGAACATGCCGGGGATCAGGGAGAACCAGCCCATGGCGCCGCCGACGTTGTGGCCGAGGACGCCGTCCATGGTGCTCGTCGAGTGGGGCGAGACAGTTCCTCCATAGGACAACATACGGCTTGCAGCCAGGATGCCTGCGCTCCCGGCAGCGGCCGGCGGCAGCGGCCATGATGCTCACGCCGTGGTAATGCTGCTGGCAGAACGCGGTGAGACACTCGGGCGCCCCGTCGAGCAGCGGCCCGGGCAAGTGCTTTGGCTCGCGGGCAGTATGGAGCCTTTGCGACAGCTCCGACTCGTCGGTCCACCAGCGAGACTGATTCACTGCTGTGCCCTCCTCCGCGGCTGCCTGCGGCGCGTGTCGGTGCACCCTTCGGCGAGCAGCTTCAGCACCTGGTTGAACTTCGAGTCGGGGTCCCCCGCCTCCAGCCTCCCCCAGTCGCCCTTGCCCGACGCCAGCACGAGCTTCAGGCTCGGGATGATGACGCAGTTGTTCCCACCGGCGCCTATGCTCATGATCGTGTCGCGCGGCGCATCGGGCCATGTCCGCGTGGCGGGATGCTGGCCTCCCATCCCGTTGAACCACCAGTTGAAGCCATAGATGCCAGGGCCATGCCTGGTGAAGTGATCCGAGCCGCCGCCGTAGCTGCCGATGCCGAGGTAGTCATCGGTCTCTGCCGAGTGATCGGTCTCGGGCAGGTCCGCCGGCACATCGGGCTTCATGTACCGATTGAAGTATCGGATCCGAAGGACCTCGCGCTCGCGCCACTTGCCCTTGTTGAGCCAGAACCACCCGATGCGCGCAAAGTCCCGCGCCGAGGCGTGGACGAACCGGGGGAAACTGACCTCGTCCTCGAACTGGAGCGGCGCGAGACGATCGCGGAGCACATCGGTGAGCGGCCGGCCGAACAGTTTCTCGACCGTCTTGAAGTAGAGCTGGATGGCGTAGTCGTTGTAGGCGAACGCCTCACCCGGTGGCTCGGGCCGGGCGTAGCCGCTGACCATATCGGCCAGATGCCGGTAGGTGATGGAGTCGTCTTTGGGCTTGAGGTCCCAGCCGAGGTACTTGATCCTGGCATCCACCTCGGGCACCTTCTTCTCGTCGAGGGCGAAGAACAGGAGCGTGCTCAGAACGGGCTTCGAGGAGGACAACCAGCCGACGGGCGCCGCGGGAGCCCCCCATGACTTGACGGCGTACCCATCGCGCACGACGAAGCCGTTCCCTCCCAGCTTCGCCGCGAGCTGATCCAGCCGGGCGTCGTCCATCCCCACTTCCTGGGGTTTCCTGGACTCCCACTCAGCGCCCGGGAAGACCGCTTCCGCGGCTGCAGCGGGCATGAGCGGGACGATCCCCACGAGCGCGGCGAACACAATGGCGCAGAGCCCGGCCCATCCGCATGATATCTTGCAGTGCATGAGTCACACTCCTGTGTGGTGAAGGTATTGGGTGGTAGTTCGTCGTGGGGAGAGGGTTTTACTTCCGGGGGTGACGAGGCAGGGCGAAAGGAGAAAGCAACGGCGGCGGGGTGAGGTTACCCCGCCCTACAACGGATGGGAAGGCAACGGCGGCGTTGCTGCCGAAGACAGACGGTGCTGGGCGCCAAGAGGGTAGGCTATCGCTCGATGAACCGCAGGGAGGCCATCGCCACGATGTTGTTGGCCGGATACGCCGGCGCCCGCCGCGGCGCCCCGGCGCAGGAGGGACGTCGCATGAACGTGCTCTTCATCGCCGTGGACGACTTGCGCGTGGAGCTAGGGTGTTACGGCGACACGGCGGCCCTCACTCCCCACATGGACCGACTGGCGGAGCAGGGCATGGTGCTTAATCGCGCGTACTGCCAGGAGGCCGTCTGCAACCCCTCCCGGGCATCGCTCATGACCGGCCGCCGGCCCGACACGATCGGCGTATGGGACCTGCGCACGCACTTCCGCAAGCGCATGCCCGACGTCGTCACGCTGCCTCAGCACTTCAAGCAGCACGGCTACCACGCCCAGTCCATCGGCAAGATCTACCACGGCAAGCAGGCGATGCAGGATGCCGCCTCGTGGTCGGCGCCGGCGACGTATGAGGTGCTCTCGAAGCGCGATCAGTATGTGCTCGACATCAACCGTACTCAGAAGGCAGGCAAGAAGATGGCCGCGGTGGAGAACGCCGACGTGCCGGACGACGCGTACGTGGACGGCATGGTCGCCGACGCGGCAATCGACGCGCTCCGGCAGCTCAAGGACCGGCCGTTCTTCCTCGCCGTCGGCATCCGCAAGCCGCATCTGCCCTTCTCCGCGCCGAAGCGGTACTGGGACCTGTACGATCGCGCCAAGCTGCCCCCTCCGCCGAATCCGGAGAAACCTGAGGGCGCACCGGAGCTGGCCCTCCACAACTGGGTGGAGCTCCGCGGTTACACTGACATCCCGGATGTCGGCCCGCTCTCTCCGGAACAGGCCATGGAGCTGCGCCACGGCTACTACGCCGCCACCAGCTATGCGGACGCGCAGATCGGGAAAGTCGTGGCAGAGCTAGAGCGACTCGGGCTGGACCGGAACACCGTGGTCATCCTCTGGGGCGACCACGGCTTCCACCTGGGCGAGCACGACCTGTGGTGCAAGACGACCAACTTCGAGCTGGACACGCGCGTGCCGCTGATCCTGAGCGTCCCGGGGATGCCGCGTCCCGGCGTGACCGCCGACGCCCTGGTCGAGTTCGTGGACATCTACCCGACTCTCGTCGAGCTGTGCGACCTGCCGGTGCCCGACGGTCTCGAGGGGACCAGCATGGCGCCGGTGCTCGAAGACCCCGATCGGCCGTGGAAGAGGGCCGCCTTCAGCCAGTTCCCCCGACCGTGGCCGTCGCGAGACGAGCCGCGGGTGATGGGGTATTCCGTACGGACGGCCGGGCACAGGTACACTGAATGGCTCGGTCGCGAGACCGGGGAACTACAGGCTCGCGAGCTGTACGACCACGCGAGCGACCCGCTGGAGACGACGAACCTCGCCGACGATCCGGCATGCGAGTCCCAGCGCCGCCGCCTGGAGCAGATGCTCAAGGACGGCTGGCAGGCAGCCCTGCCACAAGGGAGGAGATCCAGATGATCCGATCACGCCGCCGTGGAAGCAGGTGCGGCCCGGCGATGGTACGAAGGGACTTTCTCTCCACGATCGCCGCGGCAGTGGGCCTCGTGTGGCCGACCGCACACCGTATCGCGCAGGGCGCCAATCTCGAAAGGAGCCGACCCATGCCGCCGAACCCGTCCGACCGGTTTCCTCGATACACCCAGTTCGATCCCCTCGTGCCCGTCTGGCACATCACGCCCGACTGTGGCCCGACGATCCACCGCTTCTTCGACACCTCGCCCATCAGCCCGTCGGGGCGGTACGTGGGCTTGACCCAGTTCCCATCCGACGATCGCATGCCCGAGCCCGGCGAGGCCGCAGAGATCGTGGTGGTTGACCTCGAGTCCGGCGACCAGCGCATCGTCGCCGAGACGCGTGGGTGGGACACACAGCTCGCGGCGCAGACGCAATGGGGCGCCGATGACACGGAGCTCTTCTTCAACGACATGGACACGGACGAGTGGCGACCATTCGGGGTCAAGCTGGATCCGCTCTCGGGCGCCAGGACGGACCTGGATGGCACGGTCTACATGGTCTCGCCCGACGGCAAGTTCGCCGCGAGCCCGTGCCTGCTCCGGACCGGGAGAACGCAGGCCGGCTACGGCGTTCTGGCCCCGCCCGAGCACGTCCCCGTCAACAGCGGCGCTGCCGAGGACGACGGAGTCTACGTGACCGACACATCCACGGGAGACTCGAAGCTGCTCGTCTCGTTCAAGCAGATCGTTGACACCGCCGAGCCACGCATCGACCTGGACGAGCACCCCGGCGGAGCCTTCTACGGCGCCCACGTCAAGTACAACCCGCAGGGGACGCGGATTATGCTGGTGCTGCGCTGGCTGCCGGACGAGGGCGGGCGCAAGGGTATGAAGAAGCACGTGATCACGATGAGCGCCGACGGCGGCGACATCCACGTCGCCATCCCGGACTCGGAGTGGTCCAAGGGCGGCCACCATCCGAACTGGTGTCCGGACGGCGAGACAGTGATGATGAACCTCAAGATGGACGGCAAGACGCTGCGCTTCGTCAGGGCCAAGTACGACGGCAGCGAGTACGGGACCATGAGCGACGACATCCTCGGCTCGGGGCACCCGGCGCTGCGTCCCGACGGACGGTTCATTGTGACAGACTCGTACCTGAAGGAGCCCGTGGCGTTCGGCGACGGGACGACGCCCATTCGGTTGGCCGATCTGAAGACGGGCGAAGTGAGGAACCTGGTACGGATGCGGACAGAGCCCAACTACAGCGGCCCGAAGAACGAGCTGCGCGTCGATCCGCATCCCGCCTGGGACTACAGCTTCCACCGCATCGCGTTCAACGGGTGTCCGGAGGGCGTGCGGGGAGTCTATGTCGCGGACCTTGGCGAGGTGCTCGGGTAGCACGCACCCGGGAGGGAGCACGAACATGGACCAGCCGCGCCGCCCGAACGTCATCATCATCTTCACCGACGACCAGGGCATTGGGGATGTGAGCTGCTACGGGAGCGAGATTCCCACGCCCTGGACCGACTCCATCGGGGAGCAGGGGGTGAAGTTCGAGCAGTTCTATGTCGCCGCGCCCGTGTGCACGCCCTCGCGCTATGGGCTGCTGACGGGCAACTGCCCCGAGCGCTCCCAGGACAAGCTGCTCAGCCCCCTGATGCCCACGAGCGACGCGGACACCGATCGGGGCGTGCGCCCCGGGGAGGTCGTGTTGCCGCACATGTTCCGGGAGGGCGGCTACCGCACCGGGCTGGTGGGCAAGTGGCACCTGGGGCACGCCGACCGCAAGTTCTTCCCCACCCGGCACGGTTTCGACTACTTCTGCGGCCACCTGGCCGGGTGCATTGACTACTGGACGCTCAACTACGGCAACCGACCGGACTGGTACAGGGGCGAGGAGCTCGCGGAGCACGAGGGCTACGCCACGAACGTGATCACGGACGAGGCCGTGCGCTACATCGAGGACAACAGAGACGACCCGTTCTTGCTCATGATCTCCTACAACGCGCCGCACTACGGCAAGGGATGGGACGACAAGGAGGACGAGTTCCTCAACATCCTCCAGGCGCCGCGGGACTACATGGACAAGTTCACTCACATCGAGGACCCGACCCGCCGCACGTACGCCGCCATGGTCGCCTGCCTCGACGACGGCATCGGTCGCGTGCTGAGCGCGCTGCGGACGCAGGGCCTCGAGGACGATACGATCCTGATCTTCACCAGCGACAACGGCGGCTCGATCCCCTACGGCGGCTGCAATACGCCCTTCCGCGGCCAGAAGGGGACGATGTTCGAGGGCGGGATCCGCGAGCCGTACGTGATGCGCTGGCCCGGGCGCCTCGAGCCCGGCTCGCGGTCCCAGCTCGTCTTCTCCACCCTGGACATGGTCGAGACCCTCGCTGCCTTCACGGGCTGCGACGCGTCGGAGTACCAGACGGACGGCATGGACCTGTCGCAGGAGATCCTCGGCGGCACGACGCGGGAGCGCGATCTGTTCTGGAGCGGGCGCAAGCACGTCGCCATGCGCCAGGGCGACCTGAAGTACGTGCTGAGCGAGGAGGGGGAGTTCCTGTTCGACCTGGGCGATGACCCCGCGGAGACGACCAATCTGAACGAACGAGAGCAGGAGGAGTTCGGCCGGCTCAAGGAGGCGTGCGAGGACACACTGGCGAGCATGTCGGCTGACACAGGAGCGTGACACACATGGCCACAATGCAGGGCGTCGTCCTGCCGGGCAACAGCACCGTGGAGTTCAAGGAGTTCCCCGTCCCCGAGCCGGGCCACGGGCAGGTGCTCGTGAAGATGAAGGCCTCCTCCATCTGCGGCAGCGACATCCGGGCCATCTACCGCGAGCACCTCGGCAAGGGCCCGGAGGCCTACCAGGGCGTCATCGCCGGCCACGAGCCGTGCGGACAGATCGTGAAGGTGGGCGCGGGCTGCAAGCGGTTCGAGGAGGGCGACCGCGTGGTGCTGTACCACATCGCCGGCTGCGGCGTGTGCGAGGATTGCCGGCACGGGTACATGGTAAGCTGCCGCGGCGAGCAACGGGGCGCCTACGGATGGCAGCGCGACGGCGGGCATGCGGACTACCTGCTTGCGGAAGAGACTACCTGCGTCCTGCTCCCCGACGAGGTGACCTACGTGGCCGGAG
>JASFTE010000246.1:0-7010 GCA_050114035.1 Armatimonadota bacterium
CCACGACGCCTACATGAACGCCCGGTATCGCAAGTACCTCAAGTGGTGCATGATGTGGGCCAACCACAATGCGCCCAACACCCATTCTGAGGACGACCAGCGGGCGGTCACGAAGTACTGGATCGACAACTACTTCGGGATGGAGGAGTACTACCGCATCGACGACATGCCCGTGGTCATCATCTGGAGCGCGTCGAACATGCGGCGGGACATGGGCGGGTCGGCCGGAGTCAAGCAGCTCCTCGACATCTCGCAGCGGCTCGCAAGAGAAGCCGGCTACAAGGGCATCTACTTCGTCGCCATGAAGTGGCCCGAGGCGAGCACCGACCCCAAGACCATCGCCCGCCTCCGCGACGAGGGCTTCGCCATGACCTCCATCTACCACTACATGGGGCACGGCGGCCGCGCCGACGATCCGCTGCACTACCCCTTCGAGCTCGTGTCCGAAACGACGTACCAGTTCCTCAATGCCTGGCACGAGGCCAGCACGATCCCCTTCCTGCCCAACCTCTCCACCGGATGGGCCTCGCAGCCGTGGCACGGCGACAAGGCGAGGGTCGTCCACGGGCGGACGGTTGAGCTCTTCGACCGGATCTGTAAGGACGCGAAGCGGCTCGCCGATGAGACGGGCCTGAAGCGGCTTGCTCTCGGGCCCGTCAACGAGTGGGGCGAGGGCTCGTACATAGAGCCGTGCCGGGAGTTCGGCTTCGGGATGTACGACGCGCTACGCGACACCTTCTGCAAGCGCCCCGAGGGCGGCTGGCCACTCAACATCGCGCCGCAGGACGTCGGCCTCGGCCCGTACGACCTCCCGCCCCCCGAGGTGCGCGCCGCCTGGGGCTTCGAGGACGGCGCGCAGGGCTGGGCCCCGACGATGGGCGTGCACGACTTCCGCGCCGAGCGAGGAGCGCTGAGTTTCACGACCATCACGGGGGATCCGGCCATCGGCACTGGGCTCCACGGCGTATGGGCCCGGACGTACCCCTTCATAGTCCTTCGCATGAAGATCGACGCGGTGCAGTCCGAGGGCGAATACGGGCAGCTCTTCTGGACGACGCCCACGGCGGCGGCGAGCGAGGCCGCGAGCGCGAAGTTCAGGCTGATCGGCGATGGGCGGTACCACGACTACGTGTTGCCCGTCGGGGAGCACGCCCGCTGGCGGGGACGCATCACCGGGCTGCGACTCGACCCCTGCTCCCATGCCGGGGCGAAGGTCGCCATCGACCAGATCAGGCTGAGCAAGCGGGGCAAGTAGAGGCCAATGGTGCCGGCCCACATCCAGCACTACGTGGGCGTCGGCGAGTACGTCGAGTGCGGAATGTCGCCCGACAGCGCCAGTCGCCCGCCCGGCATCGCCACCGAGCTGCACGCGCACACGTAGGCGAGCTTGCTCTGCCCCAGCTCCTCTTCCAGCTCATCCCACATCTCCCGCGACTCCGTGCTCAGATACAGCGGCACGTCCTCGTCCCACCGCCGCGCCTCCCCGATGAGGAACCGATACACCTCGGCCCGCACCTCAGGCGGGAACGGCCCGGTGCGCACGCCCTCCATCTCCTCGGCCGCGTCGCGGGCCGCCCGCACGCACTCCTCGTCCAGCAGACCCACGTCGATGCGCTTCGCCACGTCCTCGAAGCTCATCCACGCCAGCATGCAGAAGCCGATGGACTCCGGCCGCGAGCGCTTCAGAGCCTGCTCCATGATGCCTGCATACTCCTCGCGCCAGTTGCGCACCGGGATGATCGGCTTGAACTTGTACCGGACCGGGATACCCATCTCCTGGCATTTCCGCGCCGCCTCGATCCGATCGACCGCGGCGCCCGCCCCGGGCTCGATGTCCCGCGCCACCGCCTCGCACGTCGTGCTCCACACGCCGATCAGCCGGTCCCGATGCGGCAGATCAGCGATCCAGTCCACGTTCGCGCTCGTCGTGTGGAAGTGCCCATAGCGCTCCTCGTACTCCGCCAGCTTCCGCGTGAACAGATCGAACAGTCCATACTCCGGCTCGAACGCAATGAGGTCCGCCGTGGCGCGAATCATCCGCCAGCACTTCTGCCACGGGTACCGTTCGATGGCCGGCCCGACGCATTCCTCCATGTACTCCTCCAGGTTCACCCCGATGCTCAGGAACTTCCCCGACTTCCCCCCACCGCAGTACAAGCACCCGTGCGGGCAGCCGATCATCGTGCCGAGGTTGTACGTGGGCCAGCACACCAGGTTGTCCCGCTGGTCGCGCTCGTACGGGTGCTGGTCGATGACCAGGTCGATGTGGCAGTGAATAGCCTCGAGCGTACTGAGCTTCGTGCCCTCCGGGCAGCGCTCCAGCAGCGGCGTCAAGTCCGGGCGCTCGTCTCCCAGCGGCATCTTGGAGAACACCAGCGGCCGCATATACGTGCGCACCTGCCCCTCCGGGACCGTCTCCGGCGGCCACAGATGCTCCAGCTCCTCGGCCACCTCCCCGATGTTCTGCTCCGTGATGCAGGTGACGTCCTCGCGAGCCCGCCCCATCGCGCCCAGCATCCGCTCCATGCGACTGAGGCACAACGGGTCGTCTCGAATGGAGTCCAGCATGTAAACCTTGATGGGCGTGAGCGCATACATCGTCCCTGTCCTCCGGCCTCCCGCTTCGCTCTACGATGGGTCAAACCTCACCGTGACCCTGAGCTTCGTGACGTCCGTCAGATGAATCGCCAGGGTCCGCCGCCCCTTGTTGCTCGCCTGCCTCGTGAGCTGCGGCGATGTCGGCAGCGGCTCGGCGTCCATGACGACGAACCCCGTCCCCTCCGGCTCCACAAGCCGCGCCCGCAGTTCCTTCCCGCCTTGGGCCAGCGTCGCCGTGGCCTTGTCGTCGCTCAGCTCCACCTCGGCCCCCGTGTGTGCGAACCACCACACCTCGGCCGGCGCCTTCATCTCGCCCTCGTCGGCGATGGTCACGTGCGACCGGTCAATCATGGAGATCGTCCGCTGCACCCGGCTCGCATGGGCCGAATAGGCCTCCGTGAGATTGATGACTGCCACGGCCCGATCGTCTGTTGATTCGAACGTCACGATCTCCGCCTTCGCCCTTGGCTCCTGGTCGGGCCCCTCTGCCGGGTTGATGACGAGCGTGTTATGCCCCTCGGCGCGGATCCGGTAGTACTTCCACTTTGGGTTCCCGTGCTTGTGCCGCTGGTACGTCTGGCCCTCGGACCCCAGGTCCATGATCCACCGCTCGCCCAGCGCATCGAGGATGAAGCTCCCCAGATCGAGATGCCGGTGGCCGCCCAGATTGCGGTTGTCCCCCGCCTGGATGCCCACCACGAGCGCATCCGCGTCATCCCAGGCGCTGCGCATGGACGCGCATTCGGCGACGCGGTAGTGCTTATCGAGCGCCAGCGTCGAGGCGTCGAAGTCCCGCCCGCTGTCGTCGTACCACAGCAGGTCGAGAACGCCGCCGTTCCGGCCCGGGTGCTCCAGCTCGCTGAATCGGTACCAGCCATACTCCGGCCGCCCGAACTTGCGCCCCATCCAGAAGTGCATCGCCGTAGACATCCGCCTCAGCCCGCAGTCCGCGAAGTTGAACGACATCCGTTCCGCGCCCGCCATGTACATCTGGTACGTCCCGCTCTGGGCGAACCCGTCAACCTGCGCCAGACCGAAGTCGGTGCCCAGCGCCGTCTCCAGTGACGCCAGAAAGATGACGTTGTACCGCGCGCCGTAGTCCCAGTACGTCACGCCCTCGGTGCCGGCCCCGTCGGGCGCGTAGTGCCCCATCGGCCGCGGAATGCTGTTGACCGCGTAATGGACGATCTTGGCACACAGCTGTGGCTCGTCTTCCGCGATGGCCAGAGCGCCCACGCCGATGCCCCCATTGCAGACCTGGTTCCAGTTGTTCCACCCCGCCGCCCACCAGCCGTTGTCCTCATACACCTTCATCGCCGGGTTGAGCCCCTTCGCCACGATCGCCTCGCGCATCGCCCCCCGCTGCTCGTCGGTCCACTCGTCGTGCAGCCAGTCGTAGGCGAGGGCGAACGCGTGCGTCATCTCAGCAGTGTCGAGGAAGTGGCTCGGGTTCCAGTCCTTGAACGCCGCGGCCGCGCTGATCTCCGTCCACACGCGATCCACGTACCGCCGCTCCCCCTCCATCAGGTACACGAAGGCCAGCGTCCGGACTCGTTCCTTGACTCGCCGGCTCACGCCGAGCAGCCGCTTGCCGTCCGGGATCTCGTACTTCGACGGCAACTGGCCGAGGATCCTGTCGGCGTCCGACTTGATGTCCGCGTACCAGCGGGCGGCCATCGGCTCCGCGCGGATGAGTGCCTTGATCCGCGGGATCGTGTCGTCGTCGATCATGAGGCGCGGGTGCGTGGGCTTGAGCGTCTTGAGGATCTCCTCAGGCACGGGCACGATGAGCTCCTTTCCCGTGGAGGCCGTGGCTGCCAGGAGAATCAGTCCGGCCCCCACCACGGCAGGCAATGATCGTGAGGTCATGGCGCGCTCTCCTCTGAGGCGGGATAATACGAATCCCCCGGGACCATGAACGGCGTGTCCCGATGGGAGTAGTGATGGCCACCGAAGTCGTCATTCGTCTTCTCGCACCACGCCCGCAGGAGCTCCCGATGCTGTTGCAGGACCTCCGCGTAATGCGAGCAGCCCGCCAGGTTCGCCATCTCCCCCGGGTCGTTCTCCAGATCGAAGAGCTGCTCGCGGTACGGCCCCCGAGCATAGGCGATGTACTTGAATCCCTCTGTGCGCACCATCCTGCCGGGGCACTCGATGGCCGGAAAGTTGGTCTCCGCGACCACGTGGTCGGGCCAGTCGGCCACCGACTCACCGGATAAGAGCGGTCGCACGCTGCGGCCGAACATCCCCTCGGGCATCTCCACGCCCGCGAAGTCACAGATGGTGGCGTACAAGTCGGGCCCGTTGGAGACCAGGTGCGTGTCCACGTGTCCGTCCTGCGTGAGCCCCTCCATGCTCACGATGAACGGCACGCGCGCCGCCTCATCGTACGGAATGCTCTTCTGGCTGAGCCTGTGCGCGCCCTGGTGGTCGCCGTGATCGCTGGAGAACAGCACGAGCGTATCCTCCGCCAGCCCGCTCTCGCGCAGGCAGTCCAGGATCGTCCCGATGTGTCCGTCCACCCTTTCCACCAGCCTGTTGTACGCCCACCGGTAGCGGCGCCACTGCTCCGGCGAGTAGTCGGCCTGGGTGTAGACCTGGGGATTCGCCCGGACGGCCTCGCGGATGACAGTCGGCTCGAAGGGCGGGATCGCGAAGTTGGGCGGCAGGGGCGGGCAGTCCTCGACGGCCGGAGGCTGGCCGACCTCCCCCCACGGCAGGTTCTGCTCCCGCCGCCACTCGCA
Source organism: Armatimonadota bacterium (assembly GCA_050114035.1). Taxonomy (GTDB): domain Bacteria; phylum Armatimonadota; class Zipacnadia; order JAUWAU01; family JAUWAU01; genus JAUWAU01. The sequence continues at coordinate 5,343 of JASFTE010000246.1, forward strand.
GATGTTGTGCGGGTTGTCGAACGCGGCCACGAGGAAGAACGGCCGGTCGCGCTCCGCCCTCAGGAACTCACAGCACCGATTGGGGAGCTCCACGTCGTCGAAGCCGCAGATGCGCTCGAATCCGTGCCCCTCCGGGATGGCGATCTCCGGGATGTGCCACTTGCCGCCGTACGCGCAGTCGTACCCGTTGGCCGCCAGCAGGTCCCCGAGCTCCTCCTCCCGGAACGCCTCATCTATCGGCTGCCCGTTGCGGTCGATCCCGACCTCGTGCGGCATGCGCCCCGCGAACATGCTCGCCCGCGCTGGCGTGCACAGCGGGTACGGAGAGTAGGCCCTCTCGAATCGCACCCCGCCGGCCGCCAGGCTGTCCATCGCCGGCGTACGCAGATACGGATTCCCCGCGCAGCTCATCGCCCCCGCGGACTGCTGGTCCGTGAAGATGTACAGGATATTGGGTCGGGGCACTGGCGTCCTCCTGAGTGCGGCCCGATGGCCTCGGATTCCGCCAGTGATTCGACACGCGCAGGGCGTATCCTGTTTCCGCCGTCGGGCCTGGCCCCGCCGCCTTTACTCCTCCGACCTCCCACGCCGGGAACATGGTGATTCAGAGACTGCTCTGCAGTCTCACTGTGGGACTGCACCCCAACTACCATACCACTGGAGGGAGGAGAATCAGAGCCTATCCTAAAACCGTCATACGGTAGACGATGAGGGTGCAGGCCGGGGCATGCCCAGGGGAATCCCCCTGTTGGCTGAATGCCGAGCTCAGCAGTTAGGCTGACTCAGAAGCCAGAGCAGGAGGATTCCCATGGAGAGTATAGACTATATCGGGCTGGATGTGGACAAGAAAACTGTGTCGTACTGCGTGAAGACGGCAGGCGGGGAGGTCCGGGACGAGGGGACGATTGCGGCGACCAAGGAGAAGCTGACGGCCTGGGCAGAGGAGTTGGAGCGCCCGTGGGTGGGAGCGCTGGAGGCGACGTTGTTCACCGGGTGGATCTACGACCGTCTGGAGCCGTATGCCCAGGAGCTGAAGGTGGGCCATCCGCTGATGCTGTGGGCGATAACGGCTTCCAAGAAGAAGAACGACACGATCGACGCCTCAACCATCGCGGACCTGCTGCGCTGCGATCTGTTTCCGGAGTGCTACATGGCGCCGCGGCAGATCCGGGATCTGCGGCGGGTGCTGCGGTTCCGGAACATGATCGTGCAGCAGGGGGTGCGGATGAAGAACAAGGTGGCGGGGCTGCTGATGGAGGTGGGAGAGCCGTACACCAAGGGCAAGCTGTACGGGAGGCGCTACTTCGCGGAGCTGCTGGGGAGCCTGGAGGATGTGCCGGAGTTGGTGCTGGAGATGCTGGAGCTGAGCTATGGGACGATGGAGATGTTCCACGCCATGCAGAAGCGCTTGATCCAGGGGCTGCGGAAGCATCCGGAGCTGCGGGAGCGGGTGTGGCGGCGGCGCGCGCCTGGATCATCGGGCGGGAGGTGTCACTTCCCGCACGCATCAAGTCTCGCCTGGCGGCGCGCAGGGAAGCGGACGTGCGGATCCCAGTGCATGCGGATGCCCGCCGCCTACTGGCTGCCGTACAACGGCTGGACGCCCCGCCTCGAGACGCCTCGGTCGACTTGCGCCGAGGGCAGGTGGTGCTTGTGGCCGACCGGCCA
>JASFTE010000247.1:0-7008 GCA_050114035.1 Armatimonadota bacterium
CAGCGGCCCGAGCACCCTCAGCGCCCCTCGTATCTGGCTGTGCCCGGGGTCAATGCGCTCCTCGTCGCTCATGTCTGGCTTCCTCCGTCCGCGGCTCTGAGGAGCCCCTTCGGCGCCGGCCGGGGCCCATCCTTCCGCCCGAGCGAGCGCCGGAGCATGGGGACCATCATCCGGTTCTTGCCCTGCGGCGTCATCAGCGATACACTCACTGCGTTTATATTCCCCGGGTCGAGACCGTCTGTGTTCTGTAAAGGGCCAAGACCGACGCACGGGGGGAGCAGATGGCGAACGGCACCGACTTGGAGCTACTGGCGCGGTACGCGAGTGCTCGCGACGCCGAGGCGTTCGCGGAGCTGGTGGCGCGGCATCGGAACATGGTGTACGCGGCGTGCTACCGCGTTCTCGCGAGCCGGGCGGATGCGGAGGACTCCACGCAGGAGTGCTTCCTGCGCCTGGCGCGCAACGCCGAGACCATCGAGAGATCCGTGGTGGGATGGCTGCATCGAGTCGCGGTGCGCACCTCGATAGACGTGCGACGGAGCGACCGGGCGCGCCGGAAGACGGAACGGGAGGCAGCGAGCATGGCGGCGGATGGCTCGACCGCACCCTCCTGGGACGCGATCAAGGCCGAGGTCGACCAGGCCGTGGATCAACTCCCGGACAAGCTGCGCGAGGCGCTGCTGCTGCACTTCCTGGAGGGCAAGCCGCAGCAGGCTGTGGCGGAGGAGCTCGGGCTCACCCAGCCGGCCGTGTCAGTGAGGATCAGGAAGGGCATCGAGCAGCTCCGCGGCCACCTCAAGGAGACCGGGCTCGTCGTGTCCGCCGCCGGCCTCACCGCGCTCCTCAGCACGCACGCCGCCGAGGCCGCGGTGCCGGCGACACTCACCGCCGCACTGGGCAAGATCGCCCTGGCCGGCGTCGGATCGAGCCCGGCGCACGTGGGGGCTGGCGGCTCGGCCCTTGGTGTCGGTGTGATGGCGAGCGCGCAGGCGAAGATCGCTTGCGTCGTGGCGGCGTCGCTGGCCGTGGGGGCCGTGGTGCAGCAGACCATTCGGCGCCCGGGGATGGCCCGGGAGGCCTCCACGACTGCCCAGGAAGTGCGGGCCCTGCGGCCCGCCGACAGCGCCCCCGAAGCGGTCCTGGTGGCCGCTCCCGCACCCGTCGCGGGCGAGCCGGACGGCCCGCCGAGTAGGCCGATCCCTGCGACACCGGAGCCCGACGCGACTCCGCCGAACGTGGCCCCCGCTCCGCGCGAGCCGGCGGCGGCACCGGAGACGCCGGTCCAGGAATCCGAGCCGTCCGGGCCGGACCCGGCAATGCTCGTGGCACAGGCTCCGCCGGGAGAGCCGGCGCTGCCATACATCGGCGTGCCAGATGCGGCCGCGGCAGCGCCCGTCGGCGGGGGGCCAGCGGGCGCCCTCGCCGCTCCTGCGGCCCCGGCGGGGCAGATCATCGAGCGCCCGGGCGTGCGAGTCTTCGCCAGCGCCGACGCGGACCCCACGTATCCTGAGCCCATCGCCGACGTGGTCTCGCTCGCAAAGCAGAAACTGGAGGAGCTGTTCCCCGACCTGGCCAAGCCCGTGATCCATGTCCGCGTGCTCCCTGCCCCATCCGCCTGGCGCGGCAGCCTGGCGACCGACCGCCGCCTCGCCATCTACGTACGCGTCGGTGAGCAGGGGATGGGAGAGATCGTGCGCGCGGACGCCGGTCCCATCGGCATGCTCTGTCAGGCGGTGGCGGAGTTGTATAACCCGCAGCGGATGGCCGGGCTGGATCGCTTCCTCACGCACGCGTACCTCGCCCCGGCGGTGACCGATGCGCTCGGCCCGGACGTGCTGCCCCGCAAGCGTCCGACGACGCTGGCCGAGGATGGGTTCTTCATGCTCGAAACGATCACGAGCGACCTCTACGGGCCCGTGCATCCCGACTTCGCCGCGGCCGGGGCGCTCGTCGCCATCGAGGGGAGGCTCGGGCTGGATGAACTCCGCGCATTGCTGGCGTCCATCCCGCCAGAAGCCGACGATCCGTTCGCCGTGCTGCGCCAGGCTGCGGTCGAGAGAGATCCGGCCATCGCCGGGGCATTCGCCGCGTACGACCAGGCGACTACGCCCGAGCCCGAGGAGGACGGTACGTATCTCATCGCCTCCTTCGAGCCGGATGAGACCATCAGGAGAGTGTTCGCACATCCACTCCGGACCGTGTTCGACAAGCTGGTGCTAGAGGTTGGCGCCAGGTTCGAGATGTCGCAGACGGATGAGTGGGCCACGCACGGCACGCACTCGCTGAGGCTGCACAGGGAGGACCCGAGGGCCGGGGTGCATGCCGGCACCACCGATCCGGACTGGCAGTTCAAGGACTGGCGGCGGTTCACGAGGTTGGACATGGATCTGATGCTCGTGGCCGCTGAGCCGGAGAGAGTCGCGGTCTGGGCCCTCGACGACACGCGCGGTGGGCACGGCTGGGTGAGCATGTTCTCCCACATCCTCCAGCCGGGTAAACCGATCCACCTCGCCTACCCGCTCACGAGGGACACCCTCCGGGGCGTCAAGAACCCAAATGCGGCGTACTTCGGCGGACGCCTTCGCGCCGACGAGATGTCTCATCTCTACATCGCGTTCCCAGACGGGACGCAGCCCGCGACGCTCTACCTCGACAACCTCCGGCTCACGCCGCGGGGTGAGCCGACGGGGCAAGTCGAGCTGTTCCTCTCTCCGACGGGCGTGATGACGATGACGGACGACGACGGTCTTCTGGGCACGCTCTGGCTGACGGCTCTTGGGCCCGGATGGCGGTACACGTCGCAGCGAGCAGCCGCCGCTGCGACGTTCGCCCGGGGCGGGGGGCCGGGACCGATGGCATTCAGTGGCGAACTGGCCGTGCCAGCGGCCGGCGAGGGATGTGTGCTCTTCGAGCAGCGCTTCTCGCCCACGGATGGCGGCGTGGAAGTGCAGCATGACATAGCGTTCCGCGATGAGATTACACTCAGCGGCCTGCAGGCATCGCTGCGCTTCCCCTGTGAGCGGTTCGCGGGCGGCACCGTGGCTGTCCACCCGGCCGAGGGGGCGGCGAAGAGCGTCGCGTTGCCCGAAGAGCGCCGCGACAGGGAGCCCTGGCTGTTGTTGACGACGGACGGAGCGAGGGTCGAGCTCCTCACAGACACAGCGGCGGGCCCAGTGTTGACAGTCGGTGTCGAGGAACCCGGGGTCCTCCCGATCACCGTGCAGGACATGCGACGCTTTGGCAGCTACGAGTACGAGGTGAACTTCGTGCTCATCAACGCCGACGAGGGCCGCACCGTGTCGCCCGACGAGCGCCACACCCTCAAGCTCCACCTCGACCTGCCGGGCGCCGTCAGCGTCACCACGCCGTGACGCCGCGTTCCTTGCGGTGACATTGCCTCCCAAGACGCGACTGCGGCCGCGTCTCCCGCTGCCCCTGTAATACCCGGACGTGGACGAGGCAGGGAATGGGCCGAGGTCGAGGAACCTCGACCGATCACCCAGTGCATGCGGAGGGACGCAGGCCCCATGAGCCAACAGCCAGTCACCGCCGTCATCGTCGGGTGCGGGCATCGCGGAGTCGGCTACGGCCGCTACAGCCAGTCGCACCCGGAGGACCTGAAGATCGTCGCCGTCGCGGACCCGGACCCGATCCGCCGGGAGCGAAGCGGCGAGATGTTCGATGTGCCGCCGGAGCGCAGGTACCAAACCGCGCAGGAACTGGCCGAGCAGCCGCGGATGGCCGACGCCGCGATCAACGGCACGATGGATCGGGATCATGTGCCGACCACGCTGCCACTGCTGGAGGCCGGCTACGACGTGCTGCTGGAGAAGCCCATCTGCTCGACCAGGGACGAGCTGCTGCAGCTCCTGGAGGCGGCGCGGCGCACGGAGCGCAAGCTGATGATCGGGCACGTGCTGCGGTACGCCCCGTTCTACCTGGCCATCAAGGAGCGCATCCTCGGCGGCGAGATCGGCGAGCTGATGACGATCCACTCCGAGGAGGCGGTGAGCTACCACCATATGGGCGCGGGCTTCGTCCGCGGACGGTGGAGCCGGCGCGAGGCATCGAACCCGATGCTGCTGGCGAAGTGCTGCCACGATCTCGACCTCATCGCCTGGTACAAGAGCGGCGTCCGGCCCACGCACGTGTCGAGCATGGGGAGCCGGATGCTCTTCCGCGAGGAGAAGGCGCCGGCGGGCTCGGGGACGCGCTGCCTTGTGGACTGCCAGATCGAGGACACGTGCCCGTACTCGGCAAGGACGAACTACCTGGTGCAGAAACGCTGGGGCATGTACGCCTGGGAGGCCATCGAGCACATCGAGGGCCCGACGGATGAGGACAAGATCGAATCGCTGAAGGGCGACAATCCGCATGGGCGCTGCGTGTGGCGCTGCGACAACGACATCGTGGATCACCAGTCCGTCGTGGTGCAGTTCGATGACGGCGGCCTCGCGACGCACGACATGGTCAGCGGGTCGCCCCAGGGGGGGCGCCTGATCCGCATCACCGGCACGGAGGGCGAGATCGCGGGCCGTATGGAGGACGGGACGTTCCGCATCCGTCACCCGGATGCGCGGGAGGGGCAGGAGTACTCGGAGGAGGAGGTGGACGTCAACATCGCGCGCAGCGGGCACGGGGGCGGCGACTCGCGGCTCGTTGAGGACTTCGTCCATGTGGTCCGGGGAGAGGAGGTCTCCATCTCGACCACGAGCATCGAGGACTCCGTCTACGGCCACCTCATCGCGTTCGCGGCGGATGAGGGGATGCTGACGAAGACGGTCGTGGACATCGAGAGCCTCGACACGGCGTAGGGGAGATCGGTGATTCCGATTGCACCCGATCAGTGTCCCCGGCGTTCTCGTCGCGGGACACTGCAGACTCTTCACGAGAGGAATGGTCACCAGCATGGAACACCTGCAACTCGGCGCCACCGACGTGCAAGTCTCAGCCGTGTGCTTCGGCTGCATGAGCCTGACCCCGGAGACCAGGGAGCCGGGCAAGGCCGCCGTCCTGCGCGCCTTCGAGTTGGGCATCAACTTCTATGACACGGCCGATGTGTACAGTGACGGCGAGTCCGAGGTCATCCTCGGCGAGGCACTGCGCGAGGGCAAGATCGCCCGCGAGGACGTGGTGATCGCCAGCAAGTGCGGCATCGTCTTCCAGGGCATGAACGAGGCCTACGCCTACAAGGCGTACGATCTCTCACCCGAGTACATCAAGGCCAGTTGCGAGGCGTCCCTCAAGCGCCTGGGTGTGGAGTACATTGACCTCTACCAGCCGCATCGCATTGACTACCTGACCCACCCGGAGGAGACGGCCAAAGCGCTGCAGGAACTGCAGGCCGAGGGGAAGATCCGCCATATCGGCGTCAGCAACTACACGACGGACGAGCTGCGGGCGCTGCTGGCATGTGCGCGCGTGGAGAGCCTGCAGACGCAGTTCAGCCTGCTGCATCTGGAGCCGATAGAGACGGGGCTGACGGCGCTGTGCCTCGAGCATCGCCTCAGCGTGCTGTGCTGGAGTCCCATCCACCGGGGCGTGCTGACCGGGGGCAAAGCGCTGGCGCACGACGACTGGCGGGGGCAGCGGGAGGCCGGCGTCGTGGCGCAGCTCCGGCCATTTGCCGAGGAGTACGACGTGACGCCGGGGCAGCTCTCTCTCGCATGGCTGATGCAGATGCCCGGGGGCGTCATCCCCATCGTCGGGACTGCCAACGCCGACCACATCGCGGAGGCCGCCGCCGCCGTGGAGATCGCGCTGGGTCGAGACCACTGGTACGAGCTCATGGTCATCGCCCGCGGCCGCCCCATGCCGTGGGGCCAGCCGCCGTATGTGTATCTGAAGGAGCGGTAGGGGGAGCGGCGCGGGCCCGCCTCTGCTTTCCACGGGCTCTCGCCCGTGGTAGAATGGGCACGGGAACACCCGCATGGAGTCAACCGCCATCGACAGTACGCTGATCGAGGAGATCGTTCACCGCGTCCTCGGGGTAGCCCGACCGGACCGCATCATCCTATTCGGCTCGGCCGCCGCCGGTCCGATGACCTCCGACAGCGACATTGACATCCTCGTTCTCGAGGCCGCCCCGGCCGACGTGCGCGATGAGTCCGTGCGAATCCGTGAGGCCCTCCGCGGGCTCGGGCACCCATTCGACGTCATCGTGATGCCGACCGAACGCTTCGAGGAGAGCAAGGACGTCGTCGGCGGCATCGCGCACCCGGCGCACAAGTACGGCAAGGTAATCTATGCGGCCACCTGAGGAAGTCAAAGCCGAGCTCGTGCAGCAGTGGCTCGCCAAGGCCGAGAGCGATCTCGGGGTGGCGGATCATCTGCTGTCGCCCGGCACCCCCTACGTGGAGGCCATCGGCTTCCACGCCCAGCAGGCGTCGGAGAAGTACCTGAAGGCGTTCCTCGTGGAGCACCAGATCGAGTTTCAAAAGACCCACGATCTTGGCCAGCTGCTCGACCTCGTCTCGTCAGTCGACCCCTCGTTGGCATCGACACTCAGCGATGTGCCTTTCCTGACCCCGTACGGCGTGGGCTTCCGCTACCCGGGTCATCTCGCCAGGATGAGCGCCGACGACGCCGGTAAGGCCGTCGCGCTCGCCCGGAGCACTCGGCAGGCAATCCTAAAGGCCCTCGGGAAGCCCGCATGAGACTGCCGCGCGACCGGGATCGAGCCGGGCATCGACCCCATTCGCATCGTCATCTCCGGCCAGGCGTCGCTGGGTCGAGTATGGGTAGAGGCTGGATCCTGGATGACGGAGGACGGCGAGCCAAGACCGGTGGGACGGGGCGCCGGGCGAGGGACAGTGTCACCTTGGCCGCGTTCCGAGCCGCGGGGATGCGTCTGTCTCCGGGGTGACGATGTATCCCTCTCGGAGCAGGCGCTCGCGCTGGCGGACGACGGGTCTGCGGCCGAGAGGGCTCGTCGAGCACGTACCGCCGCCAGCGCGCCGTGCGAGGAGCGCAGGCCCTCACGCCCTACAGCTCGGGCCGCGGCCCGTA
>JASFTE010000248.1:0-7004 GCA_050114035.1 Armatimonadota bacterium
ACGCAGCTTTCCGCATTCTTTCCGGAACGAATGCGGAATTGCCGGAATGGGAGGCCGGAATCTAGCGGCAATGGGCCCGCATTCGGGTGCCCCTTCGACAGGTCGCGACGACGCTCACAATGACCATCCCGCAAGCCAACCCAGTGGAGACTGCGTCCCCATCGAGGCGCCTCACTCGCGCTGAGCCCCTTCGTGATATCCTGAGGCCGGTGAGGATCGTCGTATGGGACGAGGTCGAGGGGACGGTGCACACGGAGGACATTGAGGCGGGGAGCGGCGACTTCATTGGCGAACTGGTGGGCAGAGCGGACACACTCGCCCGAGAGCAGGGCGGAGGCGTGCCGCTGCCAGCGCTACATGAGGTAATCGCCAACCTCGCCCACGCGCACTTCGCCGCCGCGTCCATCACCATTGTGGCCGGAGGAAGCGCCGTAATCGTCGCCGACCGGGGCCCCGGCATTGACGATCCTGAGCGGGCGCTGCTTCCCGGCTACTCGACTGCGACGGCGGCTCAACGGCAGTACATGCGCGGAACGGGCATGGGACTACCGCTCGCGCAGGCGGCCATGGAAGCCTCCGGGGGGCACATCAGCCTTCAGAGCAACCTGTCGCGCGGCACGGTCGTGTGCCTCAACATGGCCACGGAGCTGTCCGTGCACATGGCTACCGTATCGGGCCGGCCGCGGCTCTCGAATCGCGAGAAGCGCGTGCTGACGCTCCTGGGGGATCTGGGGGCCGCCGGCCCAAGCATCATCGCCAAGGACTTGGGCATTCCGCTGAGCACGGCGCATCGGGTGCTGACGCGCCTGGAGGACGCGGATCTGGTCATCCGCGACGCCAAGGGAAAGCGCCGCCTGAGCCAGAAGGGCGTACAACAAGTGGGCCTCATCTTCGCTGAGTGAGGTCCGGAGGGGATAGCGGGATGGAAGCTGCCGCCATGACTGCTGACACTCTTTGGCAGAATGCCCTCGCTGCATTGGAGAGTGCGGTCGGCCGACTCGCCTACGAGACGATCTTCCGCTGCATCCGGCCGCTGTCGCTGGACCAAGGCGAGTTGGTGCTCGGGGTGAACAATCAGTTCGCCAAGGAGTGGCTCGAGAGCCGCTACCTTCCCACGGTGACGCACTGTCTCCACCAGGCCGCCGAGGAACCGATCGCCCTCAAGGTGACGGTTTGCGAGACTTCCACTGTGCCTCCCCCCGCACCCGAGCCGCGACGGGCTCCGGCGCCTGCCAGTCCGGTGGTCCTGGACCAGAACTTCGGGTCCACACCCCTCAATCCCCGGTACACCTTTGACGCATTTGTGGAGGGAAACAGTAACCGATTTGCACATGCTCTGGCCCTGCACGTGGCGCGGGGCGGCGGAGGCGGCGTGGATGCCAACCCGCTGTTCATCTGGGGCGGCGTCGGCCTCGGGAAGACGCATCTCATGCAGGCCATCGCCCACCATGTGCTGCAGAACGATCCGCGCCGGCGCGTGGTGTACGTGCAGGCCGAGACCTTCGTGAACCAGATTCTGCGTGCCATCGGCGACCGCACCACGAGCGAATTCCGCGCCGCGTACCGCAACGTGGATGTGTGGCTGGTGGACGACGTGCAGTTCATTGCGGCCAAGGAGGGAACGCGTTCCGAGGAGGAGTTCTTCCACACGTTCAATACGCTCCACCAGACCAACCGGCAGATCGTTATGTCCAGCGACCAACCCCCGCGCGGCCTGCGCATCCTGGACGAGCGCCTTCGATCTCGATTCGAGTCGGGTGCGATAGCAGACATCAAGCGGCCGGATGTACTGGAGCGCATTGCCATTCTGCAGAACAAGGCGTCGCTGGCCCATGCCGACGTCCCCATGGATGTGCTCGAGCACATCGCGAGCATCACCTGGAACATCCGCACTATCGAGGGTGCACTCACGAGTCTGCTGGCGTACTCGTCCCTGGAGGGCGAATCCATCACGCTCGAGATGGCGGAGGAGGTGCTGAAGGACTACTCCACGGGACAGGGCAAGCATCAGGTGTCCATCGAGCACATCCAGAAGCTGGTGAGCGACCGCTTCGGTGTATCACGGGAGGACCTCAGCAGTAAGAAGCGCAGCAGAAACATCGTGTTCCCCCGCCAGGTGGCCATGTACCTCATTCGAGAGCTCACGAGCAGCTCGCTCATGCAGATCGGCAAGGCGTTCGGCGGCCGGGATCACTCCACCGTGCTCCATGCCTGCGGGAAGATCAACGAGTTGATGAGCACAGATGATGCCACGATGGGGCTGGTCAATGATCTCCTGTCTCAGGCCCAGACTTCCTAGCGTGCACAATGCCCGAACGGTCAGGATCGATTCCGCGGGGCTGGTTTTGCGAGGCGGCGTACAATTGGGTGTGAGTGTGTCTGCTCTGTATCCTCCGTACGTCTCGTGGCGCGGAGGCTCGGGGTGTCATAGAAAAGGCCAAAACAGCGCGTCTGCGGGCTGTAGGGCGGTTTTTCCTCGCTCGGTGCGCCCCAAATAGACGCGATCCGGGGCACTTTGGCCCAGTCAACTCAGAGGGGCTTTGTCACAAGAAATACAGTGGTCGGTGGCACCCCGTGCGCCCCCATTGGGGCCAATCGAGTGCGAGGTTTGTGTATGATGCGGGCCGGCGTCGGTCCTGCATCGAGGACGCGCGGGTATGGGCTACGTCGTGGAATTGACTTCGGTGCACTGGTGGGGGATAGCCTGCCCGTTTGTTGGGGACTACTGAGTCCAATACAAGTCAGTGTGGAATCTGGGAATTACCATGCCCGACTGTCCACTCGCTATCCGCGTCGCTCGGGCCCATGAGCATGGCTCTTTTGTGGCTTTTCGACAGAATCCACACCCCTACTACTACTACGTCTTTTGTGTTAGAATATCTTCTAGTACGTACGTCGGCCTTTAGGATGTGTGCACAACCGACTTCTCTTATACTCGTAGACCCAACAGGGGGCACATCGCAATGCTCAATGTCACGTGTGCACGAGATAGTCTCTTTGAGGCCATGCAGGTAGTCTCCAGAGCTGTCTCGGGACGCAGCACGCTGCCGATACTGAACAACGTCCTGATGGAGGGGTCGGACGATTCCCTGCGCCTCGTGGCTACGGACCTGGAACTGAGCATCGAGGCGAGCATATCAGCGAAGGTGGAGGACGACGGGGCATTGACCGCACCAGCCAGAGTGCTGGCAGAGGTGGTGCAGAATCTGCCCTCTGCCGACGTGACGCTCACCGTCGATGACACGAATACGGTGACGGTCGGGTGTCAGAAGTCCGAGTATGCCATTCGCGGCCTGCCATCGGAGGAGTTCTCGACACTGCCGGAGATCGAGGGCGGGGTCGAGTTCTCGATGCCGCAAGAGACGATGAAGTCCGTGATAGAGCAGGTCACGTTTGCGTCGTCTCCGGATGAGACGCGACCGATGCTGACGGGAGCGTTGCTGCGCGTGGGCGAACAGGAGATGACCGTGGTAGCTACCGATACGCATCGGCTCGCGCTCCGGAAGATCAGCGGGCTCGATGGGCTCCCAGATGCCGCGGTGACGGCCATCGTGCCGAGTCGGGCGCTGAATGAACTGGCGCGCAGTCTGCCGCGAGATGATGATGATCCGGTGAGTATCAGAATGGGTGAGCGATTGCTTGAGTTCAGAGTGCCCGGGGTGGTCATAGCCTCGCGGCTCATTGAGGGCGAGTTCCCAAATTACGAGAAGGTAATCCCCACGGACTTCGACCGGAAAGCCGTCGTGAAGCGAGAGGAACTGGCCAACGCACTGCGCCGCGCGCTCATCGTGGCGCGGGAGGATGCCAACCGCATAGTGCTCGGTGTGGATGGCGAGACGCTGAGCATCACGGCGGATAGCCAGGACGTTGGGCGGGCGTCGGAGCAAGTCGCCGTGGCCCTCGACGGTGCAGCTATCGAGATCGCCTTCAACGGCCGATACCTTCTCGACGTTCTCGCGGCCGTCATGACCGAGGACATAGAGATCGAGATGAGCGGCGCGCTGAGCCCCGGTACCGTGCGGCCCGGCGGCGACGCGGACTACCTCTACGTCCTGATGCCGATGCAGATCATGTAGCAGACGAGGGCGACCTGCGCCGCCCAGGCGAAGAGGCAGCAATGGCCGGACGAGGCACCGCAACAGCAATCAGGACGATCCTGGGGCAGTACCTCCGCAGGCGGGAGATGGACACCCGAGCGCGGCAGGAGCAGGTGCGCCTGTCGTGGCGCGAGATCGTCGGGGACGTCATCGCCCGCGTATCCTCCATCCAGCGCATTGCGGATGGGGTCGTGTACGTCCGGTGTGCGACTCCCGTGTGGGCTCAGACGCTGAGCTTCCGGCGCAAGGAGATCCTCGCAAAGGTCGCGGCGCACGCAGGTGGCAATGCGATCCGGGAGATTCGGTTCAATAGCCTGCCAGAGAGCACGGAGGGACTTCCCTCGGCACTCGGGAGGGCAGGAAAGCCGAGCCGGCGACAGCCGGCGGAGAAACCACTGAGCGCTCGGCAGGAGCAAACAGTTGCCGCAATTGCGGCATCCTTGAGTGAGAAGGCGAGTCAGAGCAGTCCGCCGCGCAGGCCGCGGAATCCCATCCCGCAGCGATAGACGCCGTGCCCCACGCATCCGGTCGCGACACAGCAGGGCCGCCCGCAGCAGCAAAGGTCGCCGGGCCGACATACGCGCCGCGGGTGTGTTGTCATGGGGGCCGCGGCGCAGAGCGGTAGAGAAGAGGGGCTGTGACGCGTGCGAGGCAAAGTATCGGTCAAGCTAAGGCAAGTGGATCAGTACCGGTGGCGCGTGCCGCGGGACGAGAGCGCCGGCATGCTCGTGCCTGGCATGGTCTATGCCACGGAGGAGCTCATAGCCGAGGTGCGCGGCGATCCGGCGCTGCAGCAGGTGGCCAACGTCGCCTGTCTGCCGGGCATCGTGGGGCAGTCGATGGCCATGCCCGACTTCCACTACGGGTACGGCTTCCCCATCGGCGGGGTCGCCGCGACACGCGTGGATGAGGGGGTCGTGTCGCCGGGGGGCGTCGGCTACGACATCAACTGCGGCGTGCGGCTGCTGCGCACGGAGCTGTCGGCCGAAGAGATCCAGCCGAAGGTGAATGACATTGTGGGAGCGCTCTTCGCCGCGGTGCCCGCGGGCGTTGGCAGCAAGGGGCGCATCTCGGCGGCGGGGGGGGAGCTTGACGACGTCCTGGAGCAGGGCGCAGGCTGGGCCGTCCGCCGCGGGTATGGCACGCAGGACGATCTGGAGCACTGCGAGGAGAACGGGTGCATAGAGGGCGCCGATCCCGGCTGCGTCAGCGACCGGGCCCACAAGCGGGGCCGCCCGCAGCTCGGGACGCTGGGCAGCGGCAACCACTTCCTCGAGGTGCAGACGGTAGACGAGATATACGACCAGTCGGCGGCGCAGGTGATGGGGATACTGGAGCCGGGGCAGGTCACGGTGATGATTCACACGGGCTCGCGCGGCTTCGGGCATCAGGTGTGCGACGACTACATTGAGAGAATGCACGCCGCCGTGCGAAAGTACGACATTGATCTGCCCGATAGAGAACTGGTCTGTGCGCCGGTGGAGAGCCCCGAGGCGAAGCAGTACCTGAGCGCGATGGCATGCGCGGCCAACTACGCCTGGGCGAACCGGCAGTGCATTACCCACCGGGTGCGCGAGGCGTTTGCAGACGTACTTGGGGCCGGGCCGGGGAAACTGGGCCTGCAGCTCGTGTACGACGTGTGCCACAACATCGCCAAGCTCGAGACGCACGAGGTCGATGGCGAGCCGGTGTCGCTCTGTGTGCACCGCAAGGGGGCGACGCGGGCATTTGCGCCGGGTGCAGACGACGTTCCCGCGAGGTACCGGGACACAGGACAGCCGGTGATCGTGCCCGGCGACATGGGCACGGCGTCCTACGTGTTGGTGGGCACGGAGGGGGCGATGGAGCAGACATTCGGCTCCACGTGTCACGGAGCCGGCAGGCGGCTTAGCCGGCGCGCGGCCCTGCGGCGTAAGCGCAGCGGGCAGGTGTTCAGCGAGCTGCGGCAGCAGGGCATCGCGGTGCGGGCGGCGGGCAAGCGGACGTTGGCCGAGGAGATGCCGGAGGCGTACAAAGACATCGACGCAGTGATCGCAGCGTGCCACGGCGCCGACATCTCGCGGAAGGTGTGTCGCCTCAGGCCCCTGGGTGTCACGAAAGGCTAGTACCCCCCACTGGGAATGACTCGCCGGTGCCAGAAGGCGGGACGCAGCTCTTGGAATACCTCAAGCTCGGCCTCAGCCTACTCGTCATCCTCGCCTGTTGTGAGGTGTTCACCAACGGCATCGAGTGGGTGGGGAAGAAGCGGGGCCTCTCGCAGGGAGCAGTCGGCAGCGTTCTGGCGGCCGTCGGGACTGCACTGCCGGAGACGAGCATCCCCATCGTGGCCATCGTGATGGGAGGAGAGGGGAGCCACGAGGTGGGCATCGGCGCGATCCTCGGTGCGCCCTTCCTGCTGGGGACACTGGCCTTCGCGATGGTGGGAGTGTCGGCCATTGCATACGCGCGCCGGCGCGAGACCGGGAATCTCGTGAGGCTGCGGCGACAAGTCGTTCTGCGGGACATGCGGTACTTCGTGGTCGTATATGCCCTGGCGATTGGGTGGGCGCTTCGACCTTCCGGCCTGGGCCAGTACGAGCAGCTCAAGTGGATCGTGGCCGTCGTTCTGTGCGTGGCGTACTACGGATACGTCTCCGTGTACCTGCGGCGCCCCGGGGACATGGCGGAGATGGAGCTGCATCCGCTGCGTTTCGCGCCGCGGGCCACGGATCCGCATCTGGGGATCGTGTTGCTGCAGGTGGCGACGGCACTCGGCGGGATCATCGTCGGTGCACGGCTGTTCGTGGATGGCATCCAGGCTCTGGCGGCGCAGTGGGGCATCGGGCCGGGTGTGCTGGCGCTCATCATCGCGCCCATCGCAACGGAGCTGCCGGAGAAGTTCAACAGCGTGATCTGGATGCGGCGGGG
>JASFTE010000249.1:0-7003 GCA_050114035.1 Armatimonadota bacterium
TGAGAGCCGCGAGCGCCACGTCCGCCAGGAACAGCGCCGCCACCGCGGGCGCGCCCACCTGCACCGCCACGACGAACATGTCCGTCGCCAGGGCGGTGACCGGCTCCACGCTGGTCGCTTTCGGCAGGAGTACGCCCACGGGCAGTCGCTCGTACGCCCGCGCGACAGCGGCCAGGAGCCAGTGATGCCCGTCTATCATGAAGTACGTCAGGACTCCCAGCAGATAGTAGAAGCGCCCGATGGGTCCGGCGAAACCGGGCGCGAGCCGCGAGCCGCCGATGGCCGACGGCAGGCCGGGGTGGCCGCGCAGGAACCCGAGCTGGCGGGCCACGAGCTGACCGCCCATGCCGATGCCGTAGAAGAGCAGTGAGGCGGCGAAGCCGATGGCCAGCCCGACGACTGCCTCCTTGAGCGCCAGCAGCGGCAGGTGCTCAACGCCCGGCCCGGGCGACGCGGAGACGGCGCTTCCCCGCGCCACGGGCGCCATCACGGGCACGAGAACGGCGGCAGCCGCGAGGCGCACCTTCAGCGGCACCTCAGACAGCCCGAATCCCGGCGCGGCGGCCACCATCCCCGCCGCCCTGGCAAACACGAGCACAACCAGCGGCAGCTGCTCCACGTTGCGCTTTGTCCTTCTTCCGGCGACGCTTCACTGCACGATGCGCGGGATGTTCGCCCACAGATCCGTACTCAGCGAGCACAGCATGGCCATCATCCAGGACCCGAAGATGAGCAGACCGACTGCCGCCGCCGCCAGCCGCGGCACGGCGCTCGCGGTCGGGTCGTGCATCTGGGTAGCCGCCTGCAGGAAGCTCACCACAACGGACACCAGCAGCACACACCCCAGCACCGGCGCGGCCACTTGCACGGCCCCCAGAAGCGACTCCCGCGCCAGATCAACGAGCATGGGATTCGTCATGGTCCGCCTCCCTTGCAGGGCCCCGCACATGCGGCATCAGTAGAACCCCTGCAGCAGCGACGCCGTGAGCAGCCGCCACCCGTCCACCAGGATGAACAGCAGCACCTTGAACGGCAGCGACAGCAGCACGGGCGGCAGCATGAACACCCCCACCGACACGAGTGTGCCCGCCACCACGAGGTCGATCACGACGAAGGGCAGGTAGATGATGAAGCCGATCTGAAACGCCGTCAGCAGCTCACTGATGATGAACGCCGGTATGAGCAGGGACGTGGGCACGTCCCCGCGCCGCTCCACGTTCTCGAGCTTCGCGAGCCGCACGAACAGGGCGATATCCGCCGTGCGCGCGTGACGGAACATGAACACGCGCAGCGGCGCCTCGGCATTCCGCAGCGCCGTCTCGGCGGTGATGGTCTCGCTCAGGTACGGCTGCACGGCGTTCTCGTTGATCTGCTCGAGCGTCGGCCGCATGGTGAAGAACGTGAGGAAGAGCGCGAGCCCCAGCAGGACCTGACTCGGCGGAACGTCGCCCGCCCCCAGCGCACTCCGCAGGAAGTAGAGCACCACCACGATGCGGGTGAACGAGGTGACCATCGCCAGGAAGGCGGGCGCGAGGGCGAGTATCGTGACGAGGACGATGAGCTTGGCGCCGAGGGCCTCGCCGGACGCGGTCAGATCGGGCAGAAGACGGCCGAGTCCCTCCTGGGCGTATGCCGGCCGCGCGAGCACGGCGACGAGGCCGAAGGCAGCGAGAGCAACTCCTGTGCACCGGCCCGACGGCGGCCGGCGGTACTGCCTGGTCTCGCTCGCCGCGCCCTCACTCATCATGCACGCAGCACGCCTCATGCGGAATCGACGTTGTCGGGCAGAGCGCTCTGCTCGGCGTCTCGGCCGAAGCCCTTGGCTTCGGCCCGGAAGCTCTCGGCCTCAGCGGGATTCAGCTCGCAGATGAGCATCAGCTCCGTGCCGCTCCCCCCGAGCACGATGGTCTTGGGCCCCAGCGCGACGACGTAGACAGTCTTGTCGGCGTCTATGTTTGCGGCGTCGAGGACTTCGATCGTTGTCGCGCCACGCCGGGGCCCCACATGCCTCCGACGCCACGTCTTGATGCCGAAGAACACGGCGTAGATCAGCGCCACGACGATGGCCAGGCTCAGAAGCGCCCGCAGCAGATAGTACGACGGGCGCGCCGCCCTCCCGGCAGCCTCCGGGCCTGCGTCCGGCAAGTCCAGGGGAGCGTCCTCCGCCGTCTCCGGGCCAGTCTCGGAGGTCGCCCTGCTGGCTGCTCCCCCGGCCGGCGCCTCCTGCCCGTACGTGGCCGCGGCGCAGAGGAGCATCACCCCGGCGGCGACGGTGCTCGCGACGAGAGAGCGACGGCGGCGCATCACTCCCCCGCCTCACCTTCGGACGCACACAACTCCGTGACTCGCACCCCGAGGCGGTCATCCACCACAACCATCTCCCCGCGGGCGATCACCCGGCCCCCCGCGACGACCTCGACCGGGTCATCGGCCCGCCGCTCCAACGCCACCACGGCGCCCGGGCCCAACGCCAGCAACTCCCCGATGGCCATCTGCGCCCCGCCCAGCCGTATCTCCACTTGCAGCGGCACATCGGCGAGGAACTCAATGCCCTCCCCGCCGGCCCGTTGGCTCACCGCCTCATCGGCGGACGCCGACGGCAGCGGCCGCACGTCGCTGTCCCCCGGATCGCCGTCAGGATCTTGCGCCTTCTCCGCCGGAGCGGAGTCATCGAGCTCGTCTATCATGTCACTCGTGTGGCACGGGGGTGGCTCGCCGCCCGTGCGTTGCGCGCCTCCTGCCTACGTGGTGGCGGAATCGGCTCTCCCACTGACCTGAAACGCCAGCCGTCCGTCCATGAAGCCCGCCTTGCTGGCGAACTTGGCACTGCCATTCACCAGCAGCTCCGCCCCATCGCCCGGCCGCACGTCCAGAGCCAGTACATCCCCCGGCTCCAGCGAGGCCACATCCTGGACCGAAAGCGTCGCCACGACGAGGCGCGCCTGTACGTCAATCCGCGCCGAGCGGAGCCGCTCACCCACCACCTCCGGCGACGCCCAGCCCCCGCCGGCCGACGCCGCCAGCCGCAGCGCGGCCTCCGTCGGCAGCCACAGCGCGAGATCGCCCTGCGTCTCATCCGCCCGCACGCGGAAACGCGCCTCGGCCATCTCGGAGCACAGACTTCCAGGCGGCAATGCCTCTGCAGGTGGCGATGTCTGCTCCAGCTCTACCGTGCGCCGCCCCACTTGATCCAGCACGGGCCCAAGCAGCACGCCGGTCAGCCGCCCGGCCCACTCGCTCAGGACCTCACAGTCCAGCGCACTGAGGCGCTCGCCCCCACCGGCCGTCGTGGCACACCCCAGCAGTGCGTCCACCATCGCCGAGGCCACCTCGCGCTCGAGCACCTGCACCGCCTCGCCCATGCCCTCCCGCAGCGACACGCGCCACAGAACCACCGGGTCTTGCTCGATGAGCGCCCCACTGGCCGGGCGCACATGCAGCAGAGCCACATCGCGCGGCGCGCCGCCGCTGCCGACGACGTCCTCAGCACGCCGCAGCGCTCTCCGAAAGTGTCTCGCCAGCGCCGTCAGGGCTGCAGCGCTCAGCGCGTCGGCACGTGGCAGCTTCAGCGCCTCAGTGCCTGTTGGCTCCCGGATCAGCATTGCTATTCGCTCGACTGTGTCGCACGGGCCCGCCCGGCCGCGCATTCGTCGTGCATGGCGCGCTCCGCCCGCGCCCGCTCCGCGTCCCGCCTCTCGCGGCGTTTCGCCAGGACGCGCTCGATGGCCGCCTGCTCCTTCGCCACCGCCGCGAGTCGCTCGCGAGCACTGATCAGCTCCGCAAGCGCCGCCGCCACGCACCGGCGCTCATGCGCCACCCGGTCGCGCAGGTGCTGCCGGTGTCGGCCATCGGCCTGCAGACCTGCCCCATGGCGCACCGTTTCTCGGAGGCCGTCCTCGCTCTGACGCAGCCGTTCCTGGGCAGCCGTCAAGCCGCGTACGCTCCCGGCAACGCGCGCCTCCGCCTCACCGACGGCCACCTGCTCGCGCCGCCGTTCCTGGCGCCGATGCTCAAGCACCTTCCGCAGGCCGGATTCCACTGGCGATCTCCTCCCCGGCCGCCTTGTGGGCTCCCGGGAACAACTCCAGAAGCGCGCGCAATGAGTCGTCCGCGTGCGCCCTCTCGCCGAGACCCTGCGACAGGTAGCTCCGCACCTCGCCGACGCGAGCCACTGCATCGTCGATGCCCGGGTTCGTTCCCCGCTGGTACGCGCCGATGGCGATCAGGTCCTCATGCTCGGCGTACGTGGCCAGCACGCTCCGCAGGGCGTTGGCGGCGGCCCGGTGTTCGGGCGACACGATGTCGTTCATCACCCGCGACACGCTCGCGAGGACATCCACGGCCGGGTAGCGCCCCTCGGAGGCGATGCGACGACTCAGCACGATGTGCCCGTCCAGGATCGCCTTGAGCGAGTCGGCGACCGGCTCGGTCAGATCGTCGGCCTCCACCAGCACCGCATACAGCCCCGTGATGGTGCCTGCCCGGGACGTGCCGGCGCGCTCGAGCAGTTGCGGGAGCATGGCGAACACGGAGGGCGTGTACCCGCGCGTGGTCGGCGGCTCGCCTACCGCCAGCCCCACCTCGCGTCGCGCCGTGGCGGCCCGGGTGATGGAGTCCATCATGAGCATCACGTCGTGGCCCTCGTCCCGGAAATACTCCGCCATCGTGGTGGCCGCGAAGGCCGCCTTCAGGCGCACAAGCGGCGGCTGCTCTGACGTAGCCACCACGACGACGGACCGCTCGAGGCCGTCGCCCAGGTCGCGCTCGATGAACTCCCGCACCTCGCGACCGCGCTCCCCCACCAGAGCGATGACGTTGACGTCCGCGCTGGTGTTGCGGGCGACCATGCCCAGCAGCGCGCTCTTGCCCACGCCACTGCCGGCGAAGATGCCGATGCGCTGGCCCTTGCCACACGTCAGGGGCCCATCGATGGCCCGCACGCCCAGGCCGAGCACGTGGGTCACGCGGGTCCTGTCCAGCGGCCCCGGTGCGCTGCTGACCAGAGGCTGGAAGCGCTCCACGAGGATGGGCCCGTGGTTGTCGATGGGCTGGCCGAAGGCGTTCACCACACGGCCCAGCAGCCCGGGGCCGACGCCCACCTGCAGCGGCCTGCCGTGCGCCACGACGGTGCTGCCTGCCTCGATCCCCTCCATGTCGCCCAGGGGCAGCAGGAGGACGTCCCTGTCACGGAAGCCGACCACTTCAGCGAATATCTCCGGGGGGCCGGCGCTCGTGCGGAGCGAGCACACCTCGCCAATGCGAGCCGATGGTCCCCTGGACTCAACGGCCAGGCCGACCACCTGCCGCACGCGGCCCGTGCGCCGGAATGGCGACGCCGCCCTGGCGGCCTCGAAAGCCCGCGCCAGGTCCGGCCCGCCTGCCCCCCACATCGGTTGTGCACCCATCTCGACCCCTCCCCGGGGTCACTCCGGCTCATCCACCCGGCCCGTCTTGAGCGCCTGCAGCAGTGACTGCTCGACCTGCCCAAGCTGCGTCTCGATGCGCCCGTCTATTGATCCCATCTCCGTCTCCACCACGCACCCTCCCGCCGCCACATCCTCATCCTCAACGAGCTCCAGCCGCTCGATCTGCGCGAGCCCGGCCACCGCATCCGAGTCCCTGAGGTACTGCAGATCGCCCGGGTTCAGCCGCACGCATACGCGCTCGCGGCCGTGCACGTGCGTGAGGGCCTCGGCCGCCGCTCGCTCGGCGATGCTGTGATCGAGACTGACGGCGGTGCGCACCACACGCTCGGCGATGGCCATGGCGAGCTCCACGATCTGGGCCCGAGCCGCCTGGACCGCGTTCTGCCTCTCGCCCAGCAGTCGCTCCACCACGCGCTGCACCAGGCGCCGCAGCCGCTCGGACTCCTGGAGATGCTCTGGGCGCTCTGCGTCGCTTGTCTCCCGCTCGTCCCCGGCCGGCGGAAGCTGGCGGTCGGCGAGATCCACTGTCGTCACGGCCTCCGGGGTATGCAGCGCCACGAAGGCCCCTCTCTCATCCTCCGGGCCCGCGGGCGGTCCGAGGCTACCGGCCGCCGATGTGTGCTTGTGCACGGCCATCACAGGGCGCCCCCGCGGGCCGAAGGTGCGAATCCTGTGCCCGACATCGTAGGTCCCATCTGCCTTGATCACGCGCACTGCCTCTCGCCTCCCAGTTTCAACGCCCTACCGGGTGGCACGGGTAACTCGTCCCTGTCTGTGAGGATTCGGAACGAATCCCCCACGGGACCCCGTAGGGGGTCAAGCCGTGCGTCCACGCTCTGCGGCTGCGGCCCGATGCAGAGCCACGCGAGCGGGGCGCCATGGTCGGACTTCCCTCCGGGCTGCACGAGCCACCGCCGCGCGCCTCCCCTCCGGCAGCGCCGCCAGCACGGCACTGGCCGTCTCTGCATCCGCCGCCTCCAGCAGACGAGCCGCTACGGACGGGCGCTCCTCGGCGATCAGGGGCGCCAACTCCTCGGCCGAGAGTCCCCCGAGCGGCGCGGGCTGCTGGGCCGCCGCGGCAGGCCGCGCCGTGCCGACGGGCGCCTCTGCCTCCGCCCCCATCTCGTCTCCCGCGCGGCCCCGGGCCAGCGCGAATCCCACGAGGAGGCCGACCGCCAGCGCGCTCCCCCAGACCGCGCCGATCAGCGGCCACATCGAATTGCCTCCTCCGGACTCCGTCTCCGAGGCGCTCCGCGACACGACCTGCGCGACCTCCTCGGCCACCACCGTCCCACCCCGGAACAGCACCCGACCCGTCTCGCTCATCACGCGGACGCGATCGGGCGGAGCCTCCGAAGCCCCCGCGCACTCGGCTATCGCGTCGATCACGTCACGCGTGATGCGCCCCCCGTCGCGGACCCCGACGATCACCAGCGCCGATGCGGGCTCGGCGACCTCGCCGAAGGGTCTCTCGACAGCCGGCTGCACCTGGACCCGTGCCCGCGCAACGTCCCGAAAGGACGCGACCGTCTCCGCAAGGCGCCGCTCGACATCGCTCGCGACTGCGCTTCGTACGG
>JASFTE010000250.1:0-6978 GCA_050114035.1 Armatimonadota bacterium
CGCCGCTTCGCCACCAAGCCCGCCTTCCAGCGCGCCCACGCCGAGCGCCGCCGGGGCTATCCGTACGTGCCGGTGGACGAGGACGAGCTCCGCCGCCAGCTCTGCCACTACTACGCCCTCATCACCGTCATCGACGAGGAGATCGGCCGCGTCATCGACTCCCTCCGCGACTCCGGCGACCTGGACAACACCGTCATCGTCTACGTCGCCGACCACGGCGACTTCGCCGGCGACCACGGCCTCATGCAGAAGAACTTCGGCATCTACGAGTCCATCCACCGCATTCCGTTCCTCCTGGTCTACCCCGGCTGCCCCGCCGGCCGCGAGATCACTGAGCTCATCGAGAGCGTTGACCTCTACCCCACCCTCTGCCGGCTCATGGACATCGACACGCCGGAGTGCGTCGAGGGGCAGAGCCTCATCCCGGTCATCGAGGACGGCGCACCGGGCAAGGACGCCGTCATCTGCGAGTGGTCCCGCATCCAGCCCCATCCCATGCTCCACGCCATCCGCACGCCGGAGCACCGCCTCGTCTACTACGGCAGCGACCAGGAGGGCGAGCTCTATGATCGGGCCACGGACCCCG
The DNA here is from genome assembly GCA_050114035.1 of Armatimonadota bacterium. GTDB lineage: Bacteria > Armatimonadota > Zipacnadia > JAUWAU01 > JAUWAU01 > JAUWAU01. The sequence continues at coordinate 587 of JASFTE010000250.1, forward strand.
ACGAGCTGGAGAACCTGTACCACGACGCCGACTCCCGCGAGACCCGCCTGCGGCTCACCGAACGCCTCCTGGATCACGTCATGCGCTACGCGAAGAAGTCCGACGCCGCCTACGACCGCCGCGAGAGCCACGCCACGCGCAACACGTTCACCCGCCTGCTCCACAAGGGCGCGGTCAACTGGTCGTCGCTCGATACTCTCCACAGGCCCTGAAGCCAGAGCTTTCCGAGAGAACGGCCAACGGCCGACGCGGAGGAATCCCAAACAGCGCTTATGGACCTGACCCCCGACGACCGGGACATCCTGGCCGGCCAACAGGGCCCCATCCTCCGCAAGGCGCTCTCCGTACTCGTACGCTTTGGCGAGACCTTCGGGGCCCGCGACCTGGTCCAGATCCGGAGTGCGCACCTCGTCGTCGCCGGCGCCTTCATCCTGTTCCTGAAGTACATGCGCTTCCTCCGCGACATCGCCTCCGAGGGGTTGCAGGTCCGCGTCCCGACGTCCATCAACCCCCGACCCTTCGACCCCGGCGACGCCAGTCTCCTGGGGCGCATTGCCTTCATGCGCCAGGGCGAGCTCGAGCGCCTCTACGCCCGCATCGGCTGCCACGCGACCCACACCTGCACGCCCCATCTGGCCACAAACGCGCCCCGGCATGGCGACCCTCTCGCCTGGGCCGAGTCCAGCGCCGTCGCCAATGCCAACTCCGTCCTCGGCGCACGGACTAACCAGAACCCGGCAATGATCGACGTCTGTTCCGCCCTCCTGGGCCGCACGCCACGCTACGGCCTCCTCCTGGACGAGAACCGGCTCGCGACGCACCTGGTCACGGTGGAGACGGCGGGGAAGATCGACTACGGCCTTCTCGGCTACGTCATCGCGCGGGAGCTCGTCACCGGCGTGCCTCTCATCGAGGGTATCCACCCGACCGACGACGAGCTCAAGACCCTCGGCGCCACTTCCGGCGCCGCCGGAGCCATCGCCCTCTTCCACGTCCTCGGCGTGACTCCCGAGGCCCGCGCCCTCGGCCGCGACCTGCTGCGGGACGATTGCCAACGCCTCACCATCACCGACACCGAGCTCAAGGCCGCCGAGCAATCACTCCGCGGCGACCTCGACCGCCCCACCCACATCATCGTCGGCTGCCCGCACCTGTCCACCGACGAGCTCGGCCACATCGCGACGACCCTCGGGGAGGAGCGGCTCCGCAGCCGCCTCTGGCTCCTGGCCTGCGAGCGCGTCCGCCAGCAGGTAGCCGACACTGACGCCGGCCGCTACCTCCGCGCTGCCGGGGCCCAGCTCAAATCCCTCTGCCCCATCTACTTCCACGACACACCGCGCCTCTTCGGTAAGCGCATCCTCACCGACTCCGTCAAACTCGCCCACCACGCCGGCGTCACCTGGGCCCCGCTGGACGACTGCCTCCGCGCCGCCCAGCGGTAGCGACCGTGCCGCCCGCCGCGCAGGCACCACAGGACCGAAGGCCCTCGGCACCCCGTGGTGCGGCGCCAACGCCCGGGCCATGCAGGTGAACTGCCCGCTTGCTGTGAACTACGAGGCCCGTGACGCCGCAGGACCAGACAGGAGACATCGCATGAACCCCAAGCTGACACGCCGCAACTTCATCGGAGCTGCCGGGGCGGGGGTGGCGGTGGCGGGCGCGGCCGTCGGCGCTCATGCCCAGAGACGCACCGAGGACAGGCCGCCGAACATCCTCTTCCTCATGACCGACGAGCACTCGCCCCACTACCTGAGCTGCTATGGGCATGACATCGTCCGAACGCCCGTGCTCGACGACCTGGCGCGGCAGGGCGTGCGGTTCACCAGCGCCTACTGCCAGAACCCCATCTGCGTGCCGTCGCGGCTGTCGCTCATCACCGGGAAGCACCCCTACGAGATCGGCGCCTGGAACAATAGCTGCGCTCTGGACGACGACGAGCCCACCATCGCCCACGCGTTCAACGAGCAGGGCTATGCCACCGCCGCGCTCGGGAAGATGCACCACGTGGACGGCAAGCCGCATGGGTTCACGCTGTGGCCCACAGGCAGCAAGGGCGCCTACACCAACTTCCGCAAGCCCTTGAGCGAGTACCTCAAGGAGCACAAGATCGAGAAGGCCGACCGCAACCCGCGCTCGGCCTGCGACGCGGATTGGCCCGCCGAGCTGGAGCCCGAGTATGTCGTCACCGAGCAGGCCCTCAAGTTCCTCGACGAACACCGCGACCGGCCCTTCTGCGTCTGGGTCTCCTTCCCCAAGCCCCACTTCCCCTTCATCGCGCCGCGCGGCTTCGAGGACATGTACCGCGGCAAGGGCGACCTGCCGCGCGTCACGGAGCAGATGATCGCCAACCTACCGAAGCACTCCGTCGAGTACCGCGCCAAGTACAAGATGGGCAGCCTCACCCCGGCCCACATCCGGCTCGCCCGCGAGAAGTACTACAGCATGGTGACTTTCGTGGACATGCTGTACGGGAAGGTGCTCGGCAAGCTCGACGAGCTCGGCCTGCGCGACAATACCATCATCGTCTACACGTCCGACCACGGGGAGATGCTCGGCGAGCACGGGCTCTGGTACAAGAACTGCATGTTCGAGTCCGGCGCCGGCATCCCGATGATCGTCTCCTTCCCACGGCGCCTCCCGCGGGCCGCCACGCTGGACGCGCCCGTGGGCAACATCGACCTATTCCCCACGCTCATGGATCTGGCCGGGCACCGCATCCCGGACGGCCTTAGCGGCTCATCCCTCGTGCCGCTGATGACGGGGAAGGAGAACGGCTCTGACCGCGTCACCTTCGCCGACTACTACGCCCACCCGCTCCAGATCCCCCAGCGCATGATCCGCACCCAGCGCTGGAAGTACTGGCACTTCATCGGCGACGACCCGCACCTGTACGACATGCAGACCGACCCCGACGAGGAACGCAACCTGGCCACTGAGCCGCGGCACCGGGACCTCGTGGCCGAGCTGCGCGAGCGCACCCTCGACGGCTGGGATCACCAGGGCTTCCAGGAGTACCAGAAGGCGAAGAAGAAGGCCAAGAAGACGTGAACCCAGGCGGCTCCATTTCTGGGGATTCGGATGCGGTCGCGGAGGGCGTTGGGCCGGATCTGCAGCAACTGGGAAAGCGAGCGGCTACGGCGTGTCGGCCTCCCCCTCCGGCCCCGGCGTATGATACTGCTGCAGTGCGCCCATTACGGAGCGCAGCACATCCGTGAATCTGGACTCGAGGGCGCAGGCAGGGCAACCGATGTCCTCGCCGGCGGCCGCGGCTTCGAGCACGAGCTGGAGGTGCTCCAGGGCGGGGAGCACGAGCGCGCTCAGCATCCCCTCGGCCGCCCCGTGCAGCTCCTGCATGCACTCCTCGGTCCCGGGGGGCAGTTCTGGCTTCTCCGCGTCACCGCCCACCTCCTGGCGGACCCTGGCGTGGACGTCGTGCACCAGCGTATTGAGCCAGCTCGTCGCGGCGATGCGGTCCGGCGGCCACTCCTGCAGCTCCTCGGGCGACTCGTCGGCCACGCGCGCCACGAGCCCCTGCCACACCTCCCACAGGCCCGGCTGCACGGTCTTATCCAGTGCGGCGAACGCGCCGGCGGGGTCCGGTGTGACGGGGATCTGCGACAGCGCCTTCCGCAGCCGCTCGGCATCGTCGTCGTGTCGCATCTGTGTACCTCCATGCGCGCCCGTGGCGTGAGCTGTCCGCCACGCGCTGGGTACTGGTTCTCCGTCGGCTCTCCTGCTCCTACATGACCTCGGCGTGGGAACCGGATTGCGCATGCAGGGAGGTGGCCGCCAGCGACGGAATACGGATGACTGACGCACTGCACGCGGGAGCGGAGAGGTGAGAGCACCATGACATCCGGTTGCCTCATCGCAGCGGCGTGCGCGGCCGCGCTTGCCGCGGCGCCGCCGAAGCTCGGGACCAGGGATCCGTACCCGGCTATGAAGGGGCCTTTGCACACGCTCGTGGAGAACGGGCGGCCGTCGGCGTGCATCGTGCTGCCTGACGAGGCCGGCGATGTCGAGGAACACGCGGCGGAAGAGCTGGCAGCCTACATCGAGCGCATCAGCGGCGGCCGGCTGCCCGTGCGGCGCGGCGCACCGGCGGAGGGCTATGCGGTACTCGTGGGACGAGCCGCGCTCAGGCGGGAACGAGACTCGAGGGACGTGGCGGCGCTGGGCCCGGACGGGTTCGTGATCCGGTCGTCGCCGGAGCACTTACTCATCGCCGGCGGGAGTGACCTGGGGACGTTGTTCGGGGTCTACCACCTCCTGGAGAAGCACCTGGGCGTGCGGTGGTTCATGCCGGGGGATGTCGGCACGGTGGTGCCGCGGCGCCCGACGGTGACCATCGGCGCCATCAACGACGTCGAGCAGCCCGACTTCCGCATCCGCTGGATCGAGTCGGGTGAGTGGGCGCTGCGCAACAAGATGAACGTCGCCGTCCAGGTGCGGGAGAAGCCGGTGGGCGTCAAGTGGAAGTGGGCCTACCACTCGCTGCTCGCCATCGTCCCGCCAGCAGACTACTACGACGAGCACCCGGAGTACTTCGCCCTCGTGCGGGGCGTTCGGCGCAGGCCGAGCGAGAGGCGGAGCCATCAGCTCTGCACGTCGAACCCGGACGTCATGCGGGTGGCGGCCGAGAACGTCTGCAAGATACTGGACGATGATCCGGACATCAACGTCATCTCGGTGTGCCCGGAGGACGGGGGCGGCTTCTGCCAGTGCGAGGAGTGCCGGGCGCTCGACGAGCAGCGGCCCCCGGAGCAGGCGTGGCACGCCCAGTACTCCAGCCGCCTGGCGGTGTTCAACAACGCCGTGGCGCGGCTGGTGGCGCAGAGACACCCTGACGTCCTGATCAAGGTGGGCGCGTACGCGATGTATATGCGCACGCCGCTCGACCCGGCCTACCGGGCCGAGCCCAACCTGGCGGTCCAGGCCTGTCACACGTACTCGTGCAACAACCACCGGATCGCATCCCCCACTTGCCGGCGCAATCGGGTGTACTTCGGCGAGGACCTGGAGCGCTGGGCGGAGCTGGCGGAGCACTTGCTCATCTACGAGTACTACAACAAGGGCGCGTGGGGCGGGCTGCCGTACCCGCAGGCGCACGTAATCAGGTGGGACATCCCGTACTTCCGGCGTCTGGGGGTCGAGGGGTTCTACACGCAGGCGGCGAGAGGGCGCTTCCCCGTGGTGGGGCTCAATCACTACCTCGCGGCAAAGCTCGTGTGGGACACCGACCTCGACGTCCGGCTGTTGCTGGCGGACTTCTACGAGAAGTTCTACCAGGAGGCTGCCGAGCCGATGGGGCGGTACTGGGATCGGCTCGAGCGGGGCTTCGAGGAGAACTCGCAGTGCCTCTCGCCCTTCGGCTACAAGTGGGTGAGTCAGGCGGCGCCGGACTTCTTCACGCCCGAGGTGCTGGCGGACTGCGAGGCGGCGGTGGCCGAGGCGGAGCGTCTGGCACGGTCGGAGCTCGTGCGCGAGCGAGTGCAGATGTGCCGCGTGACGCTGGACTTCACGAAGATGGTGATGGAGTACCTGGAGGCCGTCCGGGCGCCGTTCGCGGGCGTTGACCGAGGCGATGAGGCGGCGGTGCAGGCGGCGCACGCGGAGGCGATCCGGATCGGTGAGCCGCTGTCGGCGCGGCTGCTGGCGTTCTGCCGCGAGCACGGCATTCGGCCCTACGAGCGGCTGATCGCGGCGCACAATACGCTGCGGTTCGTGATGCCGCAGGCGGAGGATGAGGCGCTGCTGCGTTGATGCGCTCGCGGCCACTGACGGTCGCCGGTCGCGGTGGTCAGTGGTGGGGCCCACCGAAGAGAGCGGCTCTCGCGCTTACCCTCCCACGGAGTTCAGCTTCGGGTTCTGCTCGGTGTCGGGCGAGTTGGCGGGTCCGACGTCCACGAAGGTCTGCGTCTGGCGATCGTACAGGAACACGTCCTCCCATGTCCCCGTGCGGTCCGACTGGAGGGCGATGTAGCGCCCGTCGCGGCTGATGCCGGGCTCTTCGTCGTTGTCTGTCGAATTCACCGGCGTGAGCGACAGGAGCTGCTGGACCTGCCGGTCGTATAGCAGGACATCCCAGCCTCCCAGGCCAGTGAGCCGGTCAGACTCGAACACGATGTAGCGGCCGTCCGCGCTGATGTCGGGCTCCTGGTCGTCTGCGGTGCTATTCAGCCCCGGCAGCGCCACTATCTGGTCCGCGTCACGATCGTAGAGGAAGACGTCGGTGCCGCCGAGCCCGTCCGGTCTGTCGGACCTGAAGGCGATGAACTTCGCGTCTCTGCTGAGGGCCGGACCGAGATCGATGCTAGACGAGTTCAGGTTGGGGATGGACACGTACCCGTTGGTCTCGCGATTGTAGAGGAAGATGCCCCATCCAGCTCGTG
>JASFTE010000251.1:0-6903 GCA_050114035.1 Armatimonadota bacterium
GACGGGGCTGTACTGCCGCACCAACGGCATCCTGGAGGGGAACCTGTGCGTGGACAACAGCCCGGCGCTGAACCTGGGGCGGATCACGAAGTTCCGGCCCGGCGGGGTCACCGGCCGCGTGGCGGGCAACGTGGTCATCGGCGCGCCGACGCGCGCCGGGCACAAGGGCATCAGCATCAGCGCCAATGGCATCGAGGTGGGCAACATCAACGACGCGGGGGCGGTGGTGGAGAACAACATCCTCATCGGCACCGACGGCGCCGAGGGGATCGCGCTGAAGATCAGCCCGCTGGGCGTCGGCGTGCACAATGTAACGTACCGCAACAACACGGTCTACAACTGGCCGCGCACCGTGAACTGGGTGGGCACGCCGGGCAGGGAGCTGGCGCACCACCAGGTGTCGGGGATGGTGTTCGAGGGGAATCGCTTCCAGATGCAGAGGGCGGCCGGCGAGCCGGTGCCGTTCATCCGCAGCCGCGATACGTCCGATATGAGCGAGTTCGCGCTGAGGGGCAACGCCTACTGGTACGAGCCGGCCGACGCGGCGTGCGTCGATATGATGGAGACGGACATCACGGTGCGGGAGTGGCTGGCGACGGCGAAGCCCGAGGGGGACGAGGTGCGGAGGGTGGAGTTCGTCGATCCCGGGCGCACGGTGGGCAGCTACCACGGGACGCTGGGCGAGGAGGCGACGCTGGAGGCGTTCCTCGCGGAGGCCTGCAAGCAGTCGCGGGACACCTGGCGGGAGGAGTACACGGCAAGGGCCGTGATCGAGTACATCCGGGAGGGCTTCCGGCCGAAGGCGGGCGCGGGCGGCGGGCGATGAGTGGCTCCTGCCCCGTGACGGCCACCGTGACCCCGGCAGGCGGAGGGCGCGGACGCCGCGAAGTGGCCTCCGAAGTCACGCGGCAGGTCCCGATTCGACCCTCCGGCGGTGGCACGAGGTGATGGCGAGTGAAGCGAGCGATAGGGGCGCACGGCTCAGAGGGCGCAGCTTTCTGCTTGGGGCGCTGCTCATACCCGCTGTCAGCCTGTGGGTCGCCGGGCAGGAGAACGTCTACGGCGGCCGGCCGACGTACCTCTCGGTGTTCTTCCACGCCGTCATTCTCCTGGCGGCGCTCGTGGGTCTGAATGCACTCCTGCGCCTCATCGCCCCGCGCTGCGCGTTCACGCGCGCCGAGATGCTGCTCGTTTACATCATGATCGGCGTGAGCAGCGGCATCGTGGGGGATCAGTTCCTGGCGATACTCACACCCTCCCTGGCTTATCCGTTTCGGTATGCGACGGACGCGAACCAGTGGGCGGAGCGGCTGCTGCCGTATCTGCCCACGCACGCCGTGGTGTCCGACCCCCTGGCCGTGCGGCACTTCTATGAGGGCGACTCGAGCCTGTATGAGCTGTCCAATCTCCGCCCGTGGCTCCTGCCGGGGATTCTGTGGGCCTCGTTCATCGCGGCCACGCAGCTCATGTGCCTCGGGGTGAATATCATCCTGCGGCGGCAGTGGACGCAGCGGGAGAAGCTCAGCTTCCCGCTCACGATCCTGCCGCTGGAGATGACCGCGCCGGGGAGCGGCTCGCTCTGGCGCAGCAAGCTCATGTGGCTGGGCTTCGGGGTGTCAGCGGCCATCGACATCGTCAACGGCCTCAGCGTGCATTGGCCGGCCGTGCCGCGCATCCCGGTGAAGTACAAGTGGATCCGGTTCTCGCCGCGATGGCGGGCGGCGCTGACCAGCACGGGGACGGCGTTCTACCCGTTCGTGATTGGCATCGCGTTCCTGCTGCCCACCGACCTCACGTTCTCCACGTGGTTCTTCACGCTGCTGTTCCGGCTGCAGCGCTTCGCCTGCTCGGCTCTGGGGTATGCGTCGCCATACCCGTGGACCTCGACCGGGCACAGCGCCATCCCGGCGATGCTGGAGCAGGGCATCGGCAGCTACATGGCCGTCGTCGCGTTCGCCCTGTGGGCGGCGCGGCACCATCTTGCGTCGGTATGGCACGCCATCCGGAAGGGCGCGGGCACGCACACTGGCGACGCGGCGCTGGCGGTGAGCCCGGCGGAGGCGACGGAGTACCGGGTGGCGATCGGGACGATCGGCGTCGGGTTCGTGCTGACGACGTGGTTCGGCTTCACGCTCGGGATGCCGGTCGTGATCGGGTTCGTGTACATACTGCTGTACCTCGTGGTGAACACGGCCATCGCCAAGGTCCGCGCGGAGGCCGGCGCGCCCACCCATGGCTTCCACTTCGCCGGCCCGGACCATGTGCTGCTCACCGTCGTGGGCACTAACCGGATGAAAGTCCGCGAGCTGGCCGGCTGGGGGCTATTCTTCGGGTTCAACCGGGCCTATACGGGCGTGCCGATGCCGCACCAGCTCGAGGGGATGAAGATCGGCGAGGTGCTGGGGGCGAGACGCCAGAGCGTGACGGCGGCGGCCGGGCTCGCGACCGTGATCGGGTGCTACGCGGCCGTGTGGGCGTTGCTGCACCTGTGCTTCCGGGAGGGCGTCGAGCACATGGGGGAGCCGGTGCGGCGGCTGGCGCCGCAGGGGTGGCGGCTGGTGGACACGTGGATGAACAACCCCAGAGGGCCGAACCTTGTGGGGCTGGGCGGGATCGGGTTCGGCTTCCTGTTCGCGTCGCTGCTGATGGTGATGCGGTTCCGCTTCGTCTGGTGGCAGTTCCACCCCATCGGGTACGCCATCGCGGCCGACTGGACGACGGGCCTGATCTGGCTGCCGCTGCTGATCGGCTGGGCCGGCAAGACGCTGCTCATGCGCTACCTTGGCCCGCGAGTGTACCGCGACGCTCTCCCCCTGGCGCTGGGGCTCATCCTCGGGGAATTCGCCGTCGGCGGCTTCTGGTCGCTCATGGCGATGTTCACCCGCGAGCCGCAGTACCACTTCTGGACGTAGGGCGGGCACCGGAGGCATCCCGACCGGCCACGGTGAAGTCCCAGTGCGCGGAGGTGTCAGTGATGAGGTCCCACACGCCCATCGTCTTGACAATTGTGGTGACTCTGTGGCTCGCGCCGAGCGCCCGCGTCCGGGCCGCGGATGTCGCCGTCAGCACGGCGGACGAGCTCCGCCGGGCCATCTCGCAGGCCGACCCCGGCACTCGTATCCTGCTCGCCCCGGGGGAGTACGCGGGCGGGATGTACCTCGGCAACGTCCAGGGCGCGCCGGATCGGCCCATCGTCATCGCGGCCGCGGACCCGGAGCATCCACCACGGATCCAGGGGGGAGGGAGCGGGTTCCACTTCCCCAACGCCGCGTACCTGGAGCTGCAGGACCTGGAGCTCAGCGGCGCCACGGGGAACGGGCTCAACATTGACGATGGGGGCAGCTTCGATACGCCCGCGCACCACATCGTCCTGCGGCGGCTCAAGGTCACGGACGTCGGGCCACGGGGAAACCGCGACGCGATCAAGCTGTCGGGCGTGGACGACTTCCGCGTGGAGGAGTGCGTCATTGAGCGCTGGGGCGACGGGGGGTCGGCCATCGACATGGTGGGCTGCCATCGGGGCGTGATCGAGAGCTGCACCTTCCGCCAGCGCGAGCGCGGCGGCGGCTCGGGGCCGCAGACGAAGGGCGGCAGCAGCGACATCGTCATTCGCCGCAACCGCTTCGAGGAGGGCGGCGGCCGCGCCGTCAACATCGGCGGGAGTACGGGCATGGCGTACTTCCGGCCGAAGCCGCAGGGGTACGAGGCGAAGGACATCCTCGTCGAGGGCAACGTGTTTATCGGCTCCGTGGGGCCGGTCGCCTTCGTCGGTGTGGATGGAGCGGTCGTGCGCTACAACACCATCCACCGCCCCGGCCGCTGGGCCCTGCGCATCCTGCAGGAGACGCGACAGCCGGGCTTCGTGCCGTCGCGAAATGGCGTCTTCACGGACAACATCGTGGTGTTCCGGTCGGATCAGTGGTCCGAGGGCGGCGTCAACATCGGCCCGGGGACGGCGCCGGAGACGTTCCGCTTCGCGAGGAACCTCTGGTACTGTGACGACCAGCCGGCGCGCAGCGCGCCGACGCTGCCGAGCGAAGAGGAGGACGGCATCGTGGGACAGGATCCCCTGTTTCGCGACGCGGAGAACGGCGATCTGCGGCTCCGGGAGGGCAGCCCGGCGGCGGGCAAGGGGCACACGGCTCTGCCGGAAGGTGGGAGGACGGGCTGAGACCCGGTCCGGGGCCCCGTGCTCTCAGATTCCGCCGGAGAGCCGCCAGAGGGCCCCACAATGAGGGTAGTGAGCGTGGTGAGCGTAGTGAGGGTCTGTTGAGGGTGTGTGTGCGCGTGACCTCGGACTGCTCCCCTGTGCGCCTGCGTGCACGCTCGGTACACGCTCACTACCCTCACTACCCTCACTACGCTCACTGCCAAGGGGCGGCGCGCCCAGAGCTTCGGGGACGCTTCTGCCCGATCATCCGGGCTGCTCGCCCGCGCCGGCGTCCGGAAACCACCCCCGGAAGTTCTTGTGTACCATGTAGGGCTTGAGGGTCCCGTCCGGGAGCCTCTCGAGGAAGCGACGCTCGGCCTCCCGCGTCACGTAGTCCCTGCCGCACTTGCAGCGGAGCACGCTGTCGTCGCCCACGGTCACCCGCTCGTAGTCGCCTCTGTCGCGATTGTGCAGCGAGGGCCTGCGTCGCCCGCGGCACTTGCCCGTGTGACAGGGCGGCAGTCTTGGCCCCGCCCGCCGTAGGTACTCGAAGGCCCACCCGGCGCCGAAGAGAGTGACGACCGGCCCCAGGAGGCCGACGGGGAAGCCAAGCAGATACCCGATCCAGCCGAGACGCTGGCCGGTGACGAGGCTCGCGGCCAGGCCGCACATGCAGAGCGCCAGCAGACCAAGCCACAAGAGCAGCGGGTGATGACTGCCCATGGTTCCACCGTCGCGGGCGCTAGGCCCCGGCGGTCTGAGGATCGGCACACGGCCGACACAGTCGCCGGCCGCCAACCTCAATCAGCCGGGAGCGCATGGTCGGCTGGCCGCAGGCGTCGCATGGATCGGAGGGCTCGATCTCGGCGCGCTCGGGCACGGGCTCAGTGGTGGGCTCGACGAGGAGCAACTCATCCTGGGCCACCGCGAGGAGGAATCGCTCGCGCTCCTCCCGGCTCTGGTCCGGGTCGCGCTCGTGGGGGCGGAAGCTGATGCGCACGCCCTCCCCCGTCCCACGCCGGTACACCGTGTAGACGTGCCGGCCATGATCGCGGAATACGAGATTGCCCTTGCCGAACGTGCACCCCAGCACCGCCTGTATCGCGTCCACGGCGCACGAGTCGTTCTCGACCACGGCGACGAGCTCCTCATCCAGCGCTCGCTCGCCGCCCAGCGCGTCGAGGGCCGCAAGGGCCGCCCGGTACCCCATGGCCAGCCCCGGGCACGTGTGCCCGTGGAACCGTGCAGCGTCGTCATAGCTGAGAACCTGGCTCATGCCTTCACGTTAGCGATCATTCGCTGACGCGTCAAGGACTTCAGACGACGTGCTCGGAACCTACGCGACACCGGTACACGGAGGCTGGCTCGAATGCGCAATAGCTGGCGCCGCTGCGTGAGCCTGTTGATCATCGCCCGGGGGCTTGCTCTACCGGCCGTCGCGGCGCAGCCCAGGGCCAACGTCCCGGACGAGCCCATGACGTGGTTCGGCACGGCGGGGCGGGAGGAGATCGGCCACATCGCCGACTTCGTCGCCGCGCCGCCGAACGACCCCCGCGGCACGTTCGCGGCCCATGGCGGCCACGCAGGGGACGGGACAGCCACATTCGCCCTCAGCACGCCAAGGGGCGGGAAGTACGTGTTCGCCTACTCGGCCATGCTGGGCAAGGAGGGCGCGATCACCGCGCGCCACAGCTCTGGCGATGGCTGGGCGGCGCTGCCGCCGGGGCGCATCCAGCCCGACTACTTCCGGGGCTGGGACCGCCGGGAGTTCTGCTACTGGATCGAGATCCCGGAGGGGCAGCGCACCACGCAGTTCGAGATCGGCAGCGACCGCGTCGGCGCCGCGCTCATCGCCGAGCCACGGGTTGATCCCTTCGAGGGCATGCCCGGCGGAACGCACCCGATGTTCGAGATCCCCGACACGAGCGAGTGGGAGCAGAGCGAGCTGGGGAGGGCGGTCCTCGCGGGGGCTGGCGGGGATCCGGCCCAGCCGATGGATGGCAATACGGCCCAGCGCCGCCGCGAGGCGCTCACCCGGTACGAGAAGATGAGCTACTACCACCTCATCAACTCGGGCAGCGCGTGGGACGTGGCCCTCGACGGGTTCCGATACCGCGCCAGCGGCGACGTCCGGTGGGCGCGAGCCGCCGGCGAGGCCGCGCGCCGCGTGAGCAGGTGGCCCACGTGGGGCTACGTCCACGAGTGGAACATCGACATGGAGAGGTGGGCCGGGCCGGGGCACGAGCGCATGAAGAACCAGGGCCCCTTTGGGCTCAACCACACGCTGCAGACGTCCATCATGGTGCAGGCCATGGCGGTGGCCTACGATCTCGCCTGCGACGGCATGGCGCCGGACGCCCGCGCGGCGGCACGCACGGCCCTGGACCACTTCGCGCATCTGATGTACGTCCGCTCCATCCTGAATCCCTGGAACTGCTACCACCACGACAACTGGTCCGGGCATCTGCTGGGGTGCATTGGGCTCGCGGGCGCTGCCCTGCGCGGGGAGGATCGGTACGCCGAGGATTGGATCGAGCGCTACAACAACGCCATGCCGCACTACCTCTCCGACCTCATCGACCCCAACGGCGTCCATCGGGAGACGCTCACGTACTCCTGCTTTGGGCTCAATCCGCTGATGCTGGCGGGTATGGCCATCGAGCGAGGACTGCAAGGCAAGGCCAAGGCGGGAGGGGGCGGAGCCCCTCCCCTACTAGAAGGCGGGGCCCCGGGCGGGAAGGCGATCTTCGAGG
>JASFTE010000252.1:0-6896 GCA_050114035.1 Armatimonadota bacterium
GCGCCACTCGTCATCGTCCATGAAGTAGCCCTCGCCGCCCCCGCCGGCGGCCATGATGACGCCGTTGCCCTCAGTTATGCCCTTGTCGATGAGCCAGCGCATGTGGCGGCGCTGCTTGTCCAGGTTGAGCTTTCCGTCCTCGGTCCGGAACGTGCGCAGGGAGATGACGGGGCCGACGAGCCGCTTCTGTCGCGTCTTGCTCATGGCGTGCTCCTTCGAGGTGCGGGAGATGCTGGCGCCACACTTCGCGCTCGTGACGCATCCTCCTGCTGCAGGTGATCCAGTCGCCAGGAGGAAAGGCGGCTGTCGATCCGCCATGGCGACCGTCGCCACAACCGCCATCTTGCTTGCATCGCTCGGCATGACACTCCTGAGTGTCTGCGCCGCCGATGCCGCCGATCCCACCACTGGCCCACCCCGAGGCGCCCTCGTGGTCTACGGCGGCGGCCCGGGGGTGAAGCCGATCTTCAGGCGGTTCGTCGAGCTGGCCGGCGGGGAGGATGCGAAGATCGTCATCGTCCCCACGGCAGCGTCGAGCAGGCCGGACTTCGACTATGAGAACGGGCGATGGGTGAAGCTCGCCCGGGAGACGCTGGGCCTGCCCAACGTCGTCGTGCTGCACACGCACGATCGCAAGGAAGCCGACACGGAGGAGTTTGTGCGACCGATCCGGCAGGCCGACGGCGTCTGGTTCGGCGGCGGGCGGCAGTGGCGCTTCGCGGACGCCTATCTCGGCACGCTGGCGGAGAGGGAGTTCCACAGGGTGCTGGAGCGCGGCGGGGCGATCGGCGGCACGTCGGCCGGGGCGACGATACAGGGCTCGTTTCTGGCGCGGGGCGACACGGCCGGCAATCGGAAGATGATCGGCGATCACACGGCGGGCTTTGGCTTCATACGGAACTGCGCCATCGACCAGCACGTCCTGGCGCGCGAGCGGCAGCTCGACCTCATTGAGATCATCACGGCGTACCCGCACCTGCTCGGCATCGGGCTGGACGAAGGCACGGCCATCATCGTGCGGGGCGATGAGGTCGAGGTGGTGGGGCGGAGCTCGGTCCTGATCTACGATCAGTCCTCGTGGGAGGCGGACACGCCCGACGACGAGAAGTATCTGACGCTGTCGGCCGGCGATCGGTACGACATGAGGGCCAGGAGGCGGCTCCCCTCAGCGCCCTCGGAGCGCCCGTAACGTCCCCTACCCGAACCACACGGGGTAGGCCCTTCTGACGCGCTCGCCGCCGAAGGAGGCGAGGGTGCCCCAGATCATGCCGGCGACGACGAAGTGGCCGATGACGATGCCGAGGAACAGGGGAATCAGGCGCCGGTAGAGGCGCACGCCGCCGATGCGGAGCGCCGCCGCTTTGACGAGGCCGGCGATGATCATCATGCCCCACGTGCGGTACCCGCGGGTGACGCCGATGACGAAGCCCAGCGGGTGCAGCGGCAGGCGGAGGAAGCGGTGGCGGAGTGCGCTCAGTAGTACCGTCGCCGCGAGGCCCCAGGCCATGGCCCATGCCCTCCCGCTGACGGGGCCGGCGGGTCGCTCCTGGAAGTGGGCGAGCTGGCCGAAGGCGTAGATGGCCGATCCGACGCGCTGGCCCCCGCGCGTGACGCCGCCCTCGAGGACGTTCTGCCCCCAGAAGTATGCGGTGTGCAGTTGCATGACGACGTAGAAGAGCGTCCCCAGGATGACGGCGGCTCCCATGACGCCGGCCAGGTGCGAGCGCCTGATCCCCGCGTCCGTCCCCAACCGGAAGCTCTCCACCGAGTATGCCGATACCAGCGGCAGATAGCCCCGAGAGAGGAACCGGCCGGCGGAGAGCATCGTGAGGCTGGCGAAGCTGTTCCCCCGGCCGATGAAGGCCTTCGAGCCGAACAGGTCCAGGAGCATCTGGTACTGCTGGGACACGGGGAAGGCCCACTGGAGGGCGAGCCCCGTCTCGCAGCGGATGCGCCAGTATGTGATGGTGAAGAGGTAGATGAGCCCGAAGTAGGGGAGGATGAGCCACCAGTCCATGCCGGCCACGCGCCACCAGAGGAGGGCAACGATGGTGGAGCCGATGAAGCCGATGACGAGCATGCGGGCCTGGCGGGCGCGGCGCTGCGGCGCTCCACGCGTTGCGGCACCCAGGAGCTCTCTCAGCCCATGACGCGCCGCCCAGAGCAGCACGAGCGCCATCCCGACGAACGAGCCGCCGGCCTGGCTGGCGAAGTGGGGGAAGCCAGGCAGGTCGTACCCGAGGGCCAGCGCGGCGACGGCCTCGGCCTTCCAGAGCAGGAAGAAGATGAGGGTGGAGACGATGATCTCTATGGGCATGAGGAAGGCGAAGCCGAGGATATCCGGCCGGTAATAGAGCGTGAGCGGGCTGATGGCCGAGAAGGGGCGGTCGGAGAACAGGCCGCCAAGCTGCAGCCGCAGTCCGAGCGCCGGCGTGGCCGGGTTGAAGGCATGCAGGATGTTGAGCACGTTGAACAGGGCGGCGATGCCGAAGCCGGTCCACATGAGGGGGTCGCGGAACAGGGGCGGGATTCGGCCGCGGAGCGGGTGGTCTCGCGTGAGTGAGAGGGGGAGCTCGACCAGGGGGAAGGTCAGGCGGTCGCGCTCGGTCCACTCCTCGGAGAAGTAGTAGGCGGCGCAGATGAGCCCGGCGAAGAGCGCGCCGAAGAACACCATCCACACGGACAGGGGCGTGAGCCAGGCGGCCCACGGCACAGGGGCGGTGTCGGCTCCCTCGAAGTAGGCGGTGACGGAGTCGAAGTCGCGCGGAGCCATCCAGTGCGGGACGTACTGGTGGAAGCTCTCCCAGCCGTTCTCGGGCGTGGTGAAGTAGAACAGGGAGATGACGGCGGGCATGAACTGCCGCAGCGCGCCGCCGCCGCCGAGGGCCACGGCGAAGCACAGGAAGCAGTACACCACGAGCATCTCTCTGCGGCTGAAGGCGCGCCCGGTCCGCCAGCGTCGGAGGATCTTGCCGGCGCCGATGAGCAGGAGGAGACCCAGGAGCGCCGGGATGGGCGGCACGCTCATGGCCACCTGGCAGCTCAGGGTCAACAGCGTGGCCTGCCGAGCCCACAGGGTGGCGACCACGAGGAGCAGTACGGCGATGATGGCACAGCGGAGAGTGAGGCTGCGCTCTTCGGAAGCCTCTGTAGAAATGGTGACTGTCACTAGTTTTTCTCGGCGGCGAAGGCGTGCATGGCGAGCGCAAGATCGTCGCGGCTGTGGACCGCGGACACCTGCACGCGGATGCGCGCCTGGCCCACCGGCACCACCGGGTACGAGAAGGCCACCACGTAGATGCCGCGCTGCAGGAGCGCCTCGGCCATCCTGGCGGCCACGGTCGCGTCCCCGAGCATGACCGGGACGATGGGGTGCTCGCCGGGCACCACGTCGAAGCCCCGCTCCGTCATGCCGTCGCGGAGGAAGCGGGTGTTCTCATGGAGCCGCTCCCGCAGTTCGCCGGATTCCGAGAGCAGGTCGAGCGCTTTGAGCGATGCCCCGATGATCGGCGGGGCGACGGTGTTGGAGAACAGGTACGGGCGGGAGCGCTGGCGGAGGATGTCGATGATCTCCCGGCGGCCGCTGGTGTATCCGCCGCTGGCCCCGCCGAGGGCCTTCCCCAGCGTGCCCGTAATGATGTCAACGCGCTCCATGACGCCGTGGTGCTCGGGCGTTCCCCGGCCCCGCTCGCCGAGGACCCCCACGGCGTGGGAGTCGTCTACCATCACCAGCGCGTCGTAGCGCTCGGCGAGCTCACAGATGGCGGGCAGATCGGCGACGATGCCGTCCATGGAGAACACGCCGTCGGTGGCGATGATGCGGAAGCGCGCGCCGGCGGCCTGCTTGAGCTTGCTCTCCAGGTCCGCCATGTCGTTGTTGGCGTAGCGCAGGCGCTGGGCTTTGCACAGCCGGACGCCGTCAATGATGCTGGCGTGGTTGAGCTGGTCGGACAGGATCGCGTCCTCCGCGCCAAGCAGCGTCTCGAACAGGCCCGTGTTGGCGTCGAAGCACGAGGTGTAGAGGATGGTATCGTCGGTGCCGAGGAAGTCGCTGACCTTCCGCTCGAGCCGTTTGTGGATCTCCTGCGTGCCACAGATGAAGCGGACCGAGGCGAGGCCATAGCCCCACTCGTCCAGGGCCGCGTGTGCGGCGGCGATGACATCCGGGTGCCCGGCCAGCCCGAGGTAGTTGTTGGAGCAGAGGTTGAGCACCGGCTCGTGCGCCGCGAGACCGACGCGCGCCCCCTGCGGACCGGCGAGGATGCGCTCGCCCTTGTAGAGGCCCGCGTCCCGGATCTCCTGGAGCTCGTGGGTCAGATGCTCCCGCATTGCGTCGAACATGGCTGATCCCTCTCCCCGGGCCCTCTACGACTCGTCATCCCATATCAGGATGACCTTGCCCGCCCGGCCCGCTCGCATCACCTCGAAGCCCTGCTCGTACTCGGTGTAGTGGAAGTGGTGGGTGATGACGGGGCTGATGTCGAGTCCGCTCTGGACCATGACTGTCATCTTGTACCAGGTTTCGTACATCTCGCGCCCGTAGATGCCCTTGATGGTCAGCATGTTGAACACGACTGTGTTCCAGTCGATGGCGAAGTCCCGGTCGGGGATGGCAAGCAGGGCGATCCTGCCCCCGTGGCACATGTTGTCCACCATCTCGCAGAACGCCTCGGGGCTGCCCGACATCTCCAGCCCCACGTCGAAGCCCTCCTTCATGCCGAGCTGCTTCTGGGCGTCCGCGATGCGCTCCGTGCGGGCGTCCAGCACGAGCGTCGGGTTCATCCTCCGCGCCAGCTCGATGCGGTACGGGTTGACCTCAGTGATCACCACGTGCCGCGCACCGGCGTGGCGGACGACGGCGGCGGCCATGGCGCCGATGGGCCCGGCGCCGGTGATGAGCACGTCCTCCCCCAGCACCGGGAACGACAGCGCCGAGTGCACCGCATTGCCGAAGGGGTCGAAGATGGCCTGCACGTCGCGCGGGATGCTCGGGTCGTGGTGCCACACGTTGGTCATGGGGAGCACGAGGTACTCGGCGAAGGCGCCCGGGCGCTCCACGCCGATGCCCCTGGTGTCCATGCACAGGTGGCGCCGGCCCGCCATGCAGTTGCGGCACCGCCCGCAGACGACGTGGCCCTCGCCGCAGACGATGTCGCCAGGGCGGAAGTCCGTGACGTTGCTGCCGACCTCCACGATCCTCCCCACGAACTCGTGCCCGATGACCAGGCCGATGGGTATGGTCTGGCGGGCCCATTCGTCCCAGTCGTAGATGTGCACGTCGGTGCCGCAGATCCCGGTGCGGAGCGGGTGTATCAGGACGTCGTTGATGCCCACTTCCGGCACGGGCACGTCTTCGAGCCACAAGCCGGGCGCTGCCTCTCGCTTGACCAATGCCTGCATCGTGTCCAATGTCGTCCTCCCGTTCAGGTGCGGCGCCTGTGCACACTCATGAACCCGCGCCAGTCGGCCTATTGGGCAGCAGCCCGTCCCCGGCGTCTGTCAAGAGCGCCACCGTTGCCAGTCTTCTCGATGCGGCGCGCCTCCGACGTCCTCCTCCAGCGCCTCTATTCGTCGCATCAGTCGCCAAAACATGTGGCCGCAGACCATGAATACGATACCCGATGCGTGGATCGCCGTGCTGCTGTGGCCGATCCAACGAGAATGCTCTCCTGAATCAAGGCGAGCACCGTCAGAGGATGCGTGTAGGAATTGCCCGTATGTTGCCGAACACCTGCCTGAGGGCCGCTCCCGGATGGGAAGGCGGCTCCAGGGCTCACCCACACCGCTGGCAGTCAAGAAGTGAGCATTATGCCTCTGAATTGTTGGCAACGTATCTAAACAGTGGCAAATATGTCAATTGATGTCTAATATACGTCTAGTGGTGATACTTCCAGGGACGACATGGAAGGAACTCCATGCAGGCCTGCTGAAGAACCGCAGGAGCGGCTGCTCACCATCTCGCCAACAGCCTCTAAGTCGCTGAGGACGATCCTCGCAGAGGGCGCGAGTCGTGAGTCTGCTGCACAGGCGACCTCGTCAGCAGTTCCTGTGTGACCGGTCTTTTGCCAGCCAAAGGAGGCCCAGCATGAATCCAAGTACGACCGCTATAGTGTTCCAGGGACTCCAGGTCGACTTCTGTAGTCCCGGGGGAAAGCTCTACGACCAGCTCGCCGAGCAGTTGGCCTCTCGCGCCCTCGTCCCCGCGCTGATCGACTTGCTTCGAGATGCCCTTGACCTTGGCGTGCGGCCGTACTTTGTGCCAATCATCTTCACTCCGGATTACAGGGAGCTGCGCCAGGTGGGCGGGATACTGGCGGCCATCAAGGAGGCCGGCGCCTTCCAGGCGGGAACGCGCGGTGCAGAGCCCATCGAGGAGCTGCAGCCGTTCCTGGACCGCGTCACGGTCGTCGAGGCCAAGCGGGGGCTGTGCGCCTTCGGGTCCACGGATCTGGATGATCGCCTGCGCCGGGATGGCATCAAAACCGTGGCCGTGTGCGGCTTGCTAACGAATGTCTGCGTGGAGACCACGGCACGCTCGGCGTACGATCTCGGCTACGAGGTCATCACGCTCACTGACCTTACTGCCGCCAAATCAGCCGAGGAGCAGGAAGCCTCCGAGCGGTTCGTCTTTCCGCTGCTCGGCCTTTCGATGACAGCTTGCGAGTTCCTAGAGGAGGTCTCGAGGGCTGGGGAATCGGTCTAGGTGCCTGGAGCCGCGCAGGCTCTGTGGCCCCAGCGCGTTGAGGGGACGGAGAAATGAGCCGATCTCGCATCTTGCTGCTCTCAACCCGCGACGTCAGAGAGGCGTTGGGTGCTTTCGAGTGCGTCACGGCATGGAAGGCCGGCGACGCGGCGGCGGATCTCATCGTGCTCGATATTGTCCATCCGCCGGAGGA
>JASFTE010000253.1:0-6866 GCA_050114035.1 Armatimonadota bacterium
CAAAGAGCGCCCGCTCGTCCGGTTTGACGAAGTCACTCAAGACCTCCTGTAGTGACTCGTCGATGACCTCCGCATACAGCGGGTCGGAGTCCGCCTGCCGCAGCTCCTGCGTTATGCCCAGCAGGACCATGGGCATAGCGTGTGCCCGGGTCACGCGCGTCTCCGGCATGACCTTCGGCGGAAGCGAGCCCGGTGTGCGGTAGAGAGCGATGGCGAGCCCGTAGGTGTCCCTGGCGCGCTGCAGGGCTGCCTCATCGTCAGTGGCCCGGGCGTACTCGGAGCAGGCGATGACGCCGAAGGTCTCCGTGAACAGATACCGGCGCTTGCGCAGGGGCCGCCCGTCACGCGTGACGGTGAAGAACATGCGACCGTCGTCGTCGAAGCAGTGCCTCGTCAGGAACTCGTAGCCGCACCTGGCCGCATCCAGCCACTCGTCGCGCTTCTCGACGGTGTTGTAGAGCTTGGAGAAGAGCCACGTCCCGCGCCCCTGCATCCACCCGGACTTGTCCGTGCCGTAGACGGAGCCGTCGCGGTCGAGGCACGTGAGGTAGCCGCCGTGCTCGGCGTCGAGGGAGTGCGTCAGCCAGAAGGGCACGACGTCGTCGAGGAGTGCGTGCGCGTACTGCTCCCGCAGGCTGCCGATCCGCGCTTGATCCATATTCGCCCTCCGGCGGCAACGCGTTGTGGCCCGAGCTACACAGCACGGGATGCCGTTCAGGCCGCCAGCGCCTGTGCCGTCACCGATACCTCTTCCCCTCTGGCATCTCCGGCTCGCCCTGCGGGCGCGGCTCGGTGCGACACGTGGCCAGGTACCCCTCGATCTTCGCCACGACGTCCGGGTGCTGGGCCGCCACGTCGTTCCGCTCGCCGATGTCCTTGCGCAGGTCGTACAGCTCCAGCGGCTGGTCAGGCCCCGGCTTGACGCCCTTCCAGTTGCCCATGCGGATAGCCCGCGGCGCCCCGCCCCTGCCGCGCCCCCACTCCCAATACATGTACTCGTGCTGCTCCTGCCGGCGGCCGGCCAGCGCCTCGCCGATCAGCTCCGGCACGACGGACATGCCGTCGATGCCCTTCGGGGCCTGGAGCCCGGCCAGCTCGGTCAGCGTCGGCATGACGTCGGCGAAGTACCAGGGCAGGTCGCTCACGCGGCCCGCCGGCACCCTCCCCGGCCAGCGGGCGATCATCGGCACGCGCAGGCCGCCCTCGTACACGTCGCGCTTGCGCCCGCGCAGCGGGCCGGAGGAGTCCAGCACGCCGTCGAAGCGCTGCGCCGCGCCGTTGTCGGAGCAGAAGAACACGATTGTCCGCTCGTCGAGGTTGAGCTCCTTCAGCAGGCCCAGCAGCTCGCCCACGTGGCGATCGACCATGCTGTCCATCGCCGCGGCGACCTTGGCGTTCTGCGGCCAGCCCTTGTCCTTGTACATCTGCCAGGCGGGCTCGTCCTCGGGAATCTCGTAGCGGCCATGGGGCGGCGTCCACGGCGCGTAGCAGAAGAAAGGCCCGGCGCCATTCTCCCGGATGAACTTCAGCGTCTCGTCGAAGATCAGGTGGTGTGAGTACTGCTCCTGCTTGCCGTCGGCGTTCCCGGGCAGGGGCACTTTCTCGCTGTTGCGCCAGAGATAGTCGGGGAAGTAGGAGTGCGCGTGCACCTGATGGTAGTAGCCGTAAAACACGTCGAAGCCCTGCTTCTCGGCCACGCCGGCCGTGCCCACGTCGCCAAGCCCCCACTTGCCGAAGCCGCCGCACGCATAGCCCGCCGCGCTGAGCACCTCGGCCACGGTGACGTCCTCGTCCAGCAGCGGAATGCCGCCGCTGTTGCCCCGCACGGAGGTGTGCCCCATGTGGTAACCGGTCATCAGCACGCTCCGGGCCGGCGCGCACACGGCGCAGCCCGAGTACGCGTCCGTGAACTGCGTGCCTTCAGCGGCCATCCGGTCGATATTCGGCGTCGCGATCTGCTTGCTGCCGCAGCAGCCCAGATCGGCGTAGCCCATGTCGTCTACCATGATGAAGACGATGTTGGGCTTGTCGCCGTCGGCGCCAAAGGCGCGCCGCGGCAGCGCCATCGTGGCTGCGCTCGTACCGGCGATCTTCATGAACTCTCGGCGATCCATTGGTCGGCCCCTCCATCACTATGCTCGCGGGCACTCTTGGCCGCGCCGGGAGAGAACTCCTTCTCCCGGAGTGCCCGCCAGGATTCGCGCGCCCGCGGGAGAAACACCACACGATACAGCACGAGCATCCTGCTACCTGAAGGAGACCACACCATGGCGGAATCACCAGCGAAGGTCGGCATCCTCGGCTGCGGCGCAATCAGCGGCAAGTACCTGGAGAACTCGAAGCTGTTCGAGGCGTTCGACATCGTCGCGGTAGCAGACTCACGGGCGGAAGCGGCGGAGTCACGCGCGGCGGAGTACGAGATACCGAAGGCGTGCAGCGTTGATGAGCTGCTCGCGGAGGCGGCGGTCGAGATCATCGTCAACCTGACGCCCCACGCCGCCCACGACGAACTCGGGGTGGCATCTCTGGAGGCGGGCAAGAGCATCTACCACGAGAAGCCTCTCTCCGTGTCTCGCGAGGCGGGCCAGAAGATGCTCGAGCTGGCGGCGAGCAAGGGGCTGCGCGTCAGCGGCGCGCCGGACACGTTCTTCGGGGGCGCGTGGCAGACGGCGCGCAAGCTCATCGACGACGGCGCAATCGGGGAGCCGGTGGGCGCGTCCGCGTGCCTCATGGCGTTCAGGGCCCCGCAGCTCGAGTCGCCGGAGCCGCCTCCCGACGGCTACGTCAGCTTCTACCGCACGAACTTCTTCGACTTCGGCGTCACGTGGAGCTTCGACCGGGGGCCGTACTACCTCACGGCGCTGATCAACCTGCTCGGGCCCGTCCGCCGGGTGACGGGTTCGGCCAGGAACACATGGGGGGAGCGGGAGGAGTTCGCCGACATAGTGCAGACGCCGACGCACTTCGCCGGGGTGATGGACTTCGCCAACGGGGCGGTCGGCACGATCCTGCTGACCTCCGACGTTCACGCGACGGGGCTCCCGCACATCGAGATCTACGGCACCGAGGGCTCACTGCGGTGCATTGACCCCAACAACTTCGGCGGGCAGCTCTTCCTGCGCGGCGCCGACAGTGGAGACCTCGAGCCCGTGGAGTGCCAGTTCGGCTACAACGACAACAGCCGCGGCGTCGGCATCGCGGACATGGCCGTCGGCATTCGCAACGGTCGCCCGCATCGGGCCAGCGGCGAGATGGTGTACCACGTGGTGGACATCGTACACGCGCTCCACGACGCTTCCAGCCAGGACCGTCACATCGAGCTGGAGAGCACGTGCGACCAGCCCGCGCCGCTGCCGGCCGGGCTCGCCGACTGGACCGTGGACGACTGAGAGAGGTGCATCATGCGACGCATCCCGCTCTGCGCACTGCTCAGCACTCTCTGCGCCCTGGCCGCGGCCGCCGAGCTGCCGAGCTCCGGAGAGCGCGTGTCTGTCACGCTCCCGGATTTCGGCGCTGAGCTGCGCGCCTTCGCGGCACAGAAGCAGCCCGTGAGCTGGTGGCCGTACATCGTCAACGCCGGCTGGGGCGGCGGGCGCGGCGGCCCGGAGCGCAAGGGGGGCTGGCTCGACAACAACTGGCAGCTCATTGACTACATCGATCGCTCCGGCGACTACACGACCCACGAGTACCTCACGCACCGGGGCATCTGGTACGAGGTGTATGGCAGCAACGAGTACCAGGAGACCATCCACTTCTACGAGGGGGGCGCCCGCGAGCTGCTGTGGGACAACGGCATCGCCCGGGACATGCACGGCGAGCGCGTGCTCAGCAAGCACTACAACATGTCGGTCCCATCGTGGGCGGAGAAAGTCGGCTGGAACGCCTACATCGTGTGCAACAACGCTCCCCGCTGGTCGGCCGTCATCGACTACGACTGGCTCACCAGTCCGCTGCTCGGCTTCGCCGTCAGCCAGGACAACATCGGCGGCCCGACCTCGCGCATCGGCGCCGGCGGACACGGGCGCTACTGCGACTACTGCAACGCGAAGTTCTTCCACTACCTCGCGCTGACGGACCGCCTGCCGGAGTTTCGCCGGCAGTACAAGCACATCCGCGACTATGTCGCGGCGAGCTTCGCCGACGTACTGGCGCAATTGCCGCCCGCGGTGAGGCACCGCTTCAACGAGGAGGAGGCCGAGCTGCTCTCCCAGTTGTGCGCGCCGCCGGTGATGTCCGAGTACCAGAAGGCGCGGTACCTCTCGCTGCTGCATGGCTTCGTCCGCTACTACCAGGACGCGAAGCTCGTGGCCGGGCGCATGGGACGCGAGTACGATGTGCACGGGAATCAGGGCGGCGGCTTCCTCGGCCCGAACCCCTACCAGGTGGCCATCTCGGACTTCGTGGACACGGTGTGGTACGAGAGTGGCGGCATGTCCACGTATGACATCTTCAAGTACGGCTGGAACAACGCCTGGGGGGCGTTCCGGTTCGAGATGTGCTGGGCGATGACGCGGGGCGAGCGGCCCATCATGTGCATGACGAAGTTCCACAAGCAAACGCCCGACATCGTCGAGCACGAGCTGGCCGAGCAGTGCGCCGGCGGCGGGGTGCTCTTCGTGAGCCAGTCCCGGTTCGCGGACGAGCCCGAGCTGCAGGAGAAGGTCGCCGATTACTTCCGCTTCCGCCACGACCACCGGGCCATCTTCGGCCGGGAGGGCAAGCGCCGGTACGCCCGAATCGCGCTGGCATACTCCATCCCGACCATGATGTACCGCAACTACCAGCACCAGGCCGCCGGCGCGCCGGTGAGCGCGCTGTCGGGCATGGCCCGGGCGCTGGAGGAGGGCCACATTCCCTTCGATGTCGTCCTGCTGCGTCACCCCGAGATCCATCCCGACCGGGTGACGCTCGAGGATCTGGAGCGATACCGACTGCTCATCGTACCGGCGCTCGAGTGTCTCAGCGACTCCCAGATCGACCTGTTCACTCGCTACCTCCGAGCCGGCGGCACGCTCGGCGTCATCGGCGACTGCGGCGTGCGTGACGAGGACAACCTCCCGCGCGGCGAGCCGCCGCTCCAGCGCTGGAGGGATGCCGGAGGCGTTGTTGACATCCTCCCGGGAACGAACTTCCTCCCCAACCGTGCGACGGAGAGCGACGCCACTCGCGAGCTCACCCGCACCGCTCTCGAGTCCACTCGTGCAGCCCTCGGCGGCGAGATGATCCTGGCGGGCGAGCTTCCCCGCATGCTCTGGGTGAAGACGTGGACGCACTTCGACGAGCTTCTCAGCCTGCACTTCGTGAACTACGACGTGGACTTCGAATCGGGCGCGGCCGCGCCGACACAGCCGGCGCCGGTCACCATCGCGCTGCCCCCGGGCATCCGCGCGGAGGAGGCCGCCTGGCTGACTCCCGACGGCACGCGAGAGCCGGTGGAGCTGGAACTCGCGGGGCGCAAGGTCACCGTGACGGTCCCGTCCGTGCGCGTGTACGGGGTGCTGCTCATCGGGCCACGCGGCCTCGACGCCGAGCGCAGCGCGGCCCTTCAGCGGGACGCCATGCTCGCCCGGGCCCGGATGGCAAGCCGCGACGCGCCTCCCACGGCCTCGGCGGATGCCGCCGAGCGAGTGCTGGAGTCGGTCCAGCAGAGCGAGGACGCCGCCTACATCGGGCGGGTGCAGAGCTCCGCGGCCACCGATGGAGCCCTCCTGGCCCTCGACTTCGGGGGCACCGGGACGGAAGCCCCGTGGCAGATGGTCGCGCCCGATAGCACGTACGCGCCCGGTGCAGCCTTCGGCTGGCTGCCGCCGCAGGACGATTCGGCGCCGACGCCGGAGGAGACCCACTACTCCATGGCCCAGAGGTACGGCGCCAAGTGGCGCACCGACCTGGCCGTGGGCCCCGTACCCTTCTGGCCATACAGACAGCAGCCACCCCTGCCGCTGCGCACCAGCATGGCCTCGGGCACCCCGCGCCGGTTCCGAGTGGACGTGCCCGGAGGCGAGTACTCGATCCGCATCGTGACGACGAACCCGGCCTGGACCAACCGCAACTTCCTGCTGTCCGGCATGGTGGCCCTCAACGGCGCCGTGCACCTCCTCGACGCGCCGCACGACAGGGGGGCCATCGTCTCGCGCGAGTTCTCCGTGAGCGCTCCCAACGGCGAGCTCGAATTCACCTTCGGCGGCCCCACCGGATGGGGCGTCGCGGCGCTCGTCATCCGGCCGACCGCACAGACACAGGCCGACCCACAGGCAGCAGGCGGCCTCCGTACGTGGCGCGTCAGCCCACGCTATGCGAACCCCGACTGGTATCCAATCACGCAGGTCTCTGCGCCTCCGGAGAAGCGCCTCAGCGACCTCCCCGCGCCTGATTGGCAGACCGTGAAGGCGCCGCCCACCGGCCTGCCCCTCGTCGATCTCGGGACTAACAGACAGGGCGAGGTGGGTGACGTAGTGTATGCAACCGCGACCATCGAGTCCGCGGGCGCGCGAGAGGCACTCCTGCACTTCGGCGCGTCGAGCCAGGCCCAGTTGTGGCTCAACGGCGAGCCGCTCGCGTACGTCCCGAACGAGAAGGGCGTCCGCCGCGACGAGCTCGTCGCGCCCTTGACACTGCGCGCCGGCCCGAACACACTGGTGGTCAAGCTGCAACGGTTCTGGGAGCGCCGCTGGGTGTTCTACGCGAGCCTTTCGCCCGCCGCCGCAGTAGACGACTAACAACGAGCAGGTGCCCTGCCGCCATCGCCTTGTTCGTTCACGCCTTTGAGCAACAGCTCTCGCACGGGGGCACACCAGTGAATCGCAGGAGGCTACTGAGACGGCTCGCCAGGGGCAGGAGCATCGTTTTTGTCCGCTTGGGCTGGG
>JASFTE010000254.1:0-6863 GCA_050114035.1 Armatimonadota bacterium
TGTCCACCATGCACGTGTTCTCGTCCATCACCACCATGCCGCCGGAGCCCATCATGGCGCCGGCCTCTGTCAGCCGCTCGTAGTCCACGGGCAGGTCCATCAGGTCGGACGGCACGCATCCACCCGATGGGCCGCCAGTCTGAACGGCCTTGAACCGACGGTCCTGGGCGATCCCGCCACCGAGGTCGTAGACCAGCTCCCGCAGCGTGATCCCCATGGGGACCTCAACGAGCCCGGTGTTCTTCACCTTACCCACGAGCGAGAACACCATCGTCCCCTTGCTCTGGCGGGTGCCGATGCCAGCGAACCAGTCGGCGCCTCGCGCCAGTATGACGGGCACGTTCGCCCACGTCTTGACGTTGTTGATGTTGGTGGGTTGGCCCCAGAGGCCGCGCTCGGCCGGGTACGGCGGACGTTGGCGCGGCTCGCCAACGCGGCCCTCGATGGACGCAAGCAGGGCCGTCTCCTCGCCGCACACGAAGGCCCCGGCTCCCCGCACCATCTCAATGTCGAAGCTGAACCCGGAGCCCATGATGTCCTCGCCGAGCAATCCCCGCTCCCGGGCCGAGTCGAGAGCAGTCTGCACCTGCTGCATCGCCAGCGGATACTCGGCACGCACATAGACGTAGCCTTGCCGGCAGCCGATGGCGTAGGCCCCCATGATCATGCCCTCAACCACACTATGCGGATCGCTCTCCAGGACGATGCGGTCCATGTATGCGCCGGGGTCGCCCTCGTCGGCATTGCAGACGACATACTTCGGGTCGCCCTCCGCGCTCCGGCAGAGCCGCCATTTCCTGCCCGTGGGGAAACCAGCGCCCCCGCGACCGCGCAGGCCCGAGGCGCTTACTTGCTCGATGACCTGGTCGGGGGACAGCTCATGGAGCACGCGCCACAGGGTGAAGTACCCACCGCGCGCGATGTACTCCTCGATGCTGCGCGGATCGATGACGCCGCAGTTGCGAAGGACGATCCTGAGCTGTCTGCCGAAGAAGGGGACTTCGCTGTAATAGGGGATGCCATTCTTGGGGAACGGCTCGGCCTCGGACACATAGCTCCGCGCAGTGCGGTCGAGGATGTTCTCCTCTGTGTCGATTCTACACAGTGCCGAATCCGGCCTCGTAACCCGCGTGGCGATGGCGCGGAGCATCTCGGCCGCTCTGTCCGGCGTCATCTCGCCGTACAGTATCTTCGGCCTGTTTGGCTCCACGACGGCGACGATGGGCTCACGTTGGCAATACCCAAAGCAGCCGGTGCGCCCAATCGCCACATTGCCGGCTTCCTCACTCACTGCCTGCCAAATCTCTCGGGCTCCCACTACGAGTCCGCAACTACTCGTGCTTACCACCATCTTCGGGCCGGACGGAAACAGAGAATCCACTCCTGATGCCCGCGCCTGTTGCAGGTGATCCAGCGCGCTAATCCTCATGCGCCACCCCCCTAACCAATACACTCCGGATCCTCTCCCTGCATGGTCCACGACCCCGCATGCTTGGCCATGCCGGCAGGGCAAAGCACATGAATCGGTTGTTACGCGCCTGGTGCGTGGTCCCGAAGCTGCAACCAGGCTGTTCGAGCTACGCCATCACCTCCTTGTGTCGTCGGTTCTTGTTGACTTTATATCAAAAGGTCGAGAATATGTCAATCTATTTGACCTGTTGGCATAATAAGTTTTCATATAAAGAGGTATACGCACACCATGCGTTACCACAGCGGTCTACCAAAGCGCACTGTGCTTAGTGTACTAGACCACGGGAACTACTCGCCTGTGGCCGACTGATGCCGGGCCCGGAGCAGCGCGCCAGTCTACTCCCTGAAGTACGGCACTGCCGGCTCGTGGTTGATCTCGGTCTTGAGCATCTCCGCCTGCGCCTCGCTGAGGAGCCCCAAGCGGAACAGCGTATAGCCGTGGATCCCCATGCCGCGCACGAGCCGTATCTGCTCCCGGACCAGCTCCGGCGGACGCGGCAGCACCGTCTCGCCGCTGCGCATATACAGCGACAGGCCGGTCACGAGCTGCTCGTCGTCGTCCAGCGCTGCCAGGAACGCCTGCTCGTGGGAGTGTACGGCGAGGGTCTGCGTCGAGTAGTCCATCGGCATGACCACGTCAATCCACCCCCGGCGCGCCCACCCCGCCGGGTCCTGGCCCTGCGCCGCGCCGCTGGACATGTTGGAGAAGACGGCGGCCGACATGATGGCGCCGGGCCTGACGCGCCGCACGCCCTCGGCCGTGCGCTGCACGATGTCGCCGATGGCCGCCCGCTGCCACCTGATCCACTGCTCATCGGTTGCCTCCGTCAGGGACTCACCGAACTGCTCACGGAACTCAGCTCTGCACCTGTCACAGTAGCATTGGTACATGGCGCGGATGTAGTCCAGGTGGATGCCATCCACCTCGTAGTCGCGCGCTATCCCCACCATCACGTCCACGATGAAGTCCCGGTACTCGGGCCGGTGCACGTCGGCGCCGACCCTTCGCACCTCGCCCTCCTCGTCGATTATGTCTATGCCGCTCGGGAGGTAGTCCCCGAATGGCTGGCGGCGGTAGGTGACGGAGAACCAGGGGTGCACCTCGATGCCCGCGGCATGCGCCCGCTCGATGAGATACCCCAGCGGGTCCAGTCCCTCCTCGACGCCGTCGCGCATCGGCCACAGTTCGCTCTTCGCGCACAGCCTCCCGCCCCCCGTGAGGCAAGGAACAAGCACATTCAGGCCCGCCTGCTTGGCCCGCGCCACGACGCCCTCGACGGCCTCCCTGGTGGGCAAAGTCGAGCCCCACAGCCACGCGGCCCGGGTCTCGCGTATTACGCCGTCCTCGTTGCGCCGCAGTGTCACTGGCTTGGGCCCGGTCGTCATGTCGTCTGCGCTCGCCTTGCCCGTGCCCTTCGCGAAGCTCCCCGTCACCTCGCGGCTGACGGGGCCCTCGGGCGCCATGGCGCTCACGGTGGCCTTGACGGTCACGTGATCGGGCACGGCGTCGGCTGGCAGCGTGGCTGCCATCCATCCGGTGGGCCGGTTCAGGTAGTCCATCTCGGAATCGAGCTGCGATTCCCACCCTCGGGCCTCGACGGTGGCCGGCATGTTGACCACCGGGAAGCTCTCGCCATCGGCATCCGTGACCGTGAGCTTGACGCGCAGCGGGCCGCCGGGCTCCCAGGTGGACTGGCATTCCGCCAGCTCCAGCGAGAACCGCTCGAGGTTCGCAAGGGTGAACATGAGTTTGCGCCCCAGCTCCGCGCGGTCGAAGAACGCCGGAGGCCTGATGGCGCCCACGAAGTCACCGTCCGGCCGGTCGATGAGGAAGTAGTAGTGCCCCCGTATGCCGACGAGCCCCTTGGCGGGCAGCGGGCCGTACCGCTCGACCGGTACAGCCCGCTCCACGCTCGTCTCCGCCTCGCCTGGCCGGGAGACATCAATGTTCTCGCGCGTGTGGAGGGCCGACATGTCCCCGCTTCCGAAGTGGTACAGACGCCAATACTCGGTGCCGAGGCGCGAGTTCAGCAGCACCGGGGCCGTCTCGAGCACGTTGTACTTGATGCTCAGGCGCAGCGGCAGCTCACTGCCGTCGCCGAGGTGCACGAGCTGCTCGGCGATGGACACATCCAGGAACTGCACCGTGCCGCCCTCGTAGGCCGGCCCCGACGCGGACGCGCGCTTCCGCAGTACCAGGACCCTGTCGTCCTCCTGCGCCATGCACACAACAGCGCACAGGAGCACGCATAATGCTACGGATATGATGCCGGCTGCTCGTTTCACCGTGATCGCCTCGCAGTCGCTGCTCCCGGAGTGGCTCCGCTGTACGCACGGTGTTCCCGCAGCATCCGCAGGGAATGGGGCGCACAGGTGACGGGAACGGTCTTCTCGTCGGGCGTCAGGATCTCATCGGTCAGCTCGTCGCGGAATTGGCCCGGGCCGTTCGGGAGCGCCAGCCGCATATCAACCCGGTCGTCGCCGACGTTGACGATGGTGACGGCCCGGCCGGCCGGGGAGCTGAACAGGTATGCGGCCGCCGTCTCGGCGTCTGTGCCCAGCACCTGCACCGAGGCCCCGTCGTCAATGACGGCGGAGAGGCGCCGGCGCGCCTCCAGGAGGCGGCGGAGATGCTCGGCCGGCGCCGGCAGCGGCCTGTTGTCTCGGGACTCCAATGCGGCGTCGAGGTCGCGGGCGCGGGACTGAACCTGCTCCATCAGCGCCCCCAGGGCGTGGCCTGATTGGAAGAAGTCGGCGCGGAGCCATCGTCGCGGCGTGAGATCGTCCACGCCGGGCATCGTCACGCCCAGGAGGAGGCCGGCGTTGCGCCACTTGTGCAGGGCGCGGAAGTAGCACTCCGCGAAGTAGCGCCGGAGCATGTCGGCCTTCTGTCTCGGGGCGGGCAGCTCCGCGGGCAATGCGGCGGATATCCACTCGGCGCACGACGGGCCGCCGGGCGCTTCGAGCCAGTAGCCGCCGAGGCTGAGCTTGTGGCCCATGGCCAGGATCTGGTGGATGTCGTCGAGACACCAGCCCGTCGTAAACACGTTGGTCCGCCCCGCCGCGTCCCAGAGCCACCTGCGGCTGAGGGTGTGGATGCCCCAGTCCTGGGAGCCGTCAATGTGCGTGAAGAGCGCGTGCCGCATGGGGCCCTCGACAATGACGACGGCGTCGGCTTTCTCCCCCTGAACGGCCTCGCGCAGGCGGCGCAGCAGCTCCGCGCACCCGTCATTGAACACGGACGCTTTCCCCGACTCGTGACCGTGCTCGCCGCTCACGCAGCGCCAGTCCCTCTGGTAGCCGTAGCTGTCAACGTGAATCCCATCCACGCCGTACTCGGCGACCAGGCGGCGGCAGACGGACGCCAGGTACTCGACCCAGCCGGGGCACGCCGAGCACATGTGCCAATGGCCCGGGTAGGGCTGCACGGGCGGGCCGTCCGGCGTCATGATGCTCCACTCGAGGCCGTGGGCTTTGCCGACCGCGGAGCGCTTCGAGATGATGAAGGCCTCCACGTACACGATGACGCGGCCCCCGCGGGCGTGGATGGCGTCGATGCCCTGCTTGAGCGCTTCGGCGCCGCCCAGGTCGGAGCGAGGCATGTAGTCGCCCTTGTTGAGCCAGAAGTAGCGGCGCGGCTGCCCCGGCCAGCCCTGGTAGAAGTCCACCAGGTAGATCGTGTTGGTCCCCAGGGCCTCGGCCTGGTCGAGCAGCTCGGGCAGGCGGCGGAAGGAGTCGATCCGCTCGTGCAGCGTCGTCGTCGTCGGCCCGGCGAAGGTCAGCATCCCGGCGCCGGCGGACTCGGCCGTCGGCACGTAGAGCGCCGGGCAGCGGCGGAACCACTCCGGCGAGTGGGCGAACTCAACCGTTGGCGGCCTCTTCCCCTCCGGCGGCGGCAGGAACAGAGCCCCCGCGTCCGCCCGCGCGCCGGCCACGGAGAGCAGCAGCGCCATGGCGGCGAGCGTGATGTCGCTGGGCACGTGGCTGGGCATCATTGCACCGGGACGGCCCTCTATGTCTCCGCGTTGTCGAGCCAGTCTCGGAATGACTGGTGCTGCAGCAGTTGTCTGGCGAGCCGCGCGTACCCTTCCCGCAGAGGATGGCTGGCGTCGGCGTAGAGCGCGCTCGGCAGTGTGGAAGGGGCGCAGTACGGCACGCCCCGCGCTTCGAGCCAGGCCTCCATTTCCTCTTTGAGCTCCTCGTACGCCCGTGCGCTCTCCTCGGTCATGAGGTGCGTGTTGATGGGGCCGAGGAGAACGAACACCGCATTGCCGCGGCGCTGCAGAATGTCCACGGAGTCCCGGAAGAACTGCCACTGGTAGGATGTGTCGACGGCGACCCAGGAGAAGTCCTGTTCCTCGATTCCGCCCTCGGACCACGGGACGGCCGCGCCCTGAGGCGCCTCCTCGGGCGGGCGCAGCTTGAGGCTGATGGGGCCCAACGGATTCCTCGACGGGTTCTCGAGCGACCAGGACTGGATGCCGAAGTTCTCGTAGTAGGCGATCCGCATGTGCCGGAGCCAACTGACGTAGTAGACGCGCCGTTCCAGAGAGATGCCCGCCACGTCGGCGAACTTCGGCCGGTAGCCGTACGGGCGTGAGAAGAGCTGCGGAACGAGGCGGGCGTGGTTCAGGCTGATGCCCTCGTCCTCCGGCGCCTGCCCCAACAGGACGCCCTTCAGCCGCGAGAGCGGCGGCGCGTCGGGCGGAGCGCCCTCGGGCCTCGACAGATCAGCGTCCGGCGAGCTCAGCCACAGGGGGTTGAGGTGCAGCAGCACGTTGTGCTCCGAGATGTCCCTGCCGTAGTGCTTGATGAGGCCCGTCAGGGCCACCTGGCGCGTGCCGTCGAGGCCGAGGTTGGCGAACACGTCCGCCCCGGCCTCCTGGTTGAGGAAGTGGGTCAGCGTCCCGCCGGGGGCGACGTAGTGGCCCCACATGACCGAATCTCCGATGGCGACCGCCGCGTACCGGGCGCGAGCGTGCCCGGCGTACCTCGCGTACAGCCAGTAGTCCTCGCTGTACGGGTACGGGATGCGGTAGTCGGCGGATGGCTCGAAGTGCTCCAGGCGCTGCTCGGCCAACGGGAGCAGGACCAGCGTCGCCATGACGATGACGATGGCGGCGCGCCAGTCCCTGGCCGACAGCCTGACGGCGTTGGAGCTGAACGCCTCGCTGACGTCGGCCATGGATGTGGGGGACGAGGTCGCTGCCTTGACGTCCCTGTTGCTCATCTGTCAAATCCCCCTCCTGTCGGCCGGAGGCCTAGAACTGGAAGTATATGAATGGCTGTTCGCCGCCCTCGGGACAGATGGTCAGGTAGATGAGGATGCCAACGGCGATGGCGATCTTGACGGGCGCGCGCTCCAAGAAGCGTCGGACGCGCGACTCGTACAG
>JASFTE010000255.1:0-6858 GCA_050114035.1 Armatimonadota bacterium
CTTCAGCGTCTGGCCGGGAGCCACCAGGCTCTCCTGGTCAAAGTGCGGGACACGGAGCCCGACAGCATTGAACTGTCCGCCCTCTCGGCGTTCCTTCACGCGCTCTATACGGGCATCGAGAACATATTCAAGAGAATAGCGCTTGAGATAGACGCATCACTCCCTGCGGGGGAGCGATGGCACGCGGATCTGCTCTTGCGGATGGCCAAGCCGTTCGCAGAGCGTCCGGCGGTCATATCTGGAGACATCTGTGCGGAACTCGGCAAGTACATGGAGTTCCGGCATGTCTTCCGCCATGCCTACACATTTCATCTGCAATGGACGAAGATGTCCGACTTGGTTCTTCACTCCGAGCACCTACTGGAGCGACTCGAGGGAGAGCTAGAGATCTTCTTCGAGGGGAGACAGGCGTGACCACCCGGCCCCAGAGTGCATCCGACGCCGCGCTCGCAGCGGGTCGGGCCCTCTATGCGAAACCCCCTCGGCGAGTAGCTACTTCCCGGGGGCTGACTCGCCGTGTCCCCCGCCGTTCCTACTGCCGGCTCTCGTAGTCCGTGCCGAAGCGTTGGTCCGTCTTCAGCCCCTCGATCAAGACCTCCGTCCCCGGCGCCTCATAGCTGGCTACCGCACGGAATGTGCGCCCATCCTGCAGCGTGATACGCACGCCGACG
This sequence comes from Armatimonadota bacterium, assembly GCA_050114035.1. Taxonomy (GTDB): domain Bacteria; phylum Armatimonadota; class Zipacnadia; order JAUWAU01; family JAUWAU01; genus JAUWAU01. The sequence goes on from JASFTE010000255.1 coordinate 672, forward strand.
GCGTCCGCCGCCTGGCCGTCGGCGCGGCGCACGGGCACGGGCTCAATCGACTTGGTCCCGGTTGAGATGAAGGCGACGAAGTCGGTCTGCTTCGTCTTGGCCCGGCGGACCATGAGCTGAGGGCGGGATGCCATCTGGAACGCGAGGATCTCGCTCCCGGGAGCGCCCAGCATCGTCAGCCGGCCGTCCCCCTCGGTCCACGTGGCATCGGTCTGTCCATACGCATGTGCATCAACGTTCGCGCCGAAGGTCACTCCGATGCGGTTGTCATTGGGCTTGGTCGTCCACGAGCCCGCCCGCGCCTCCAGCGCGAGCGACAGGTCCTTCCCGGCGTCCTTCAGGCACCAGTCCACGGTGCGCGGCTTGTCGTTGACAACGCGATCCATCACCAGCACGTGCCGGTCCAGCAGCGCGAAGGTGCGGGTGACGGTGCTGCCCGGGTAGTGCTCGTCGCTGACAGCCATGACATGCTGCACCGGCCCTTCGACGTCATACGAGACCACGCTTGCCGGGCGGCTCGTCTGCAGCTGCTCATCAACGATGATGACGGACTGCCCGAATGACGAGTGGTTGTACGAGCCCCCGCCCACCGCGAGCCGCCGCAGGTCTTTGTCGCCTCCCCTTTTGGGCGTCCGGACCCACAGGGCGCACCGGTCGTGCGAGCTGCGATAGATGTGCGTGCCCCAGTTCATGGACACCTCCACCTCCCCCCACTTCAGCAGCGTCGAGCCCGTCAGGTGGTAGCCGTCCGTTGGGGTCGTCTTCCGCTCCGCCAGGAAGCCCTTCCCCACGAAGCGCTGCTCGTCCAGGAACGGGATGATGGGGTACGAGTAGGCGGCGCCGATGGCCTCCGCGCCCCGACTGTGGATGATGTCATACAGCCGCTCGCCATACAGGTCGATGCCGCGACCGTAGAGCAACTCCGTCATCCACAGGATGGGGTTGATCGTGTAGCTCTGGTAGTGGCCCTCCAGACACAGGCCGTCGTCATCGAACGCCCACTTGAGGTTGCCCAGCAGCCCGTGCTCGGACGAATGGGCGAAGCTCACCAGCGGCCAGTTGCGCGCCGCCAGCCCCGCATACATGACGACGTAGTTGTCGGTCAACTGCTGATTGCCGGGGCCGATGTAGTGATTGCGGCACTGGATCCCGGCGGGCAGGAGCAAATCGTTGATGATGCGCTCCCGGTCGTGCCGGGCGAGGTCGGCGGCGACGAGATCGAAGGCGTTCATGATCCCGTGCATTCGCCCACAGGCGTCGTTGCCGGACGAGCCGCCGTAGTTGTACGGCGGGCGCTGCGTGCCGCCGAACTTGAAGCAGAACTGCAGCGTGTTCCGCGCCAGGATGCCGTGGCTGATGATCTGGTACTCCTGCCCGTATAGCTCCCGCTGCTGCTGCGGGTACAGCTCCGCCATGCGCACGAGCACATCCCGGACCTTCTCGCGATATCCCTCCTCACCAGTGAAGTCGTACAGGAACGCGGCCGACGAGGCGCCGGCAGTCACCACGCCCGCCGACTCGCCCGTCTCGATGCCCTTCTCAGACATGGCCTCGTCCAGCGCATCGGGAGTCAGGCGCTCCGCCCACTGCGTGGCGACGTCGGCCTCGAACCCGAGGATGGACTCCGGCAGATCGCTGCGTCTCGGAAGGAACGGGAACGTGAGCTTGTCCTCCGGGATGGGCACGGTCACCGTCAGGTGAATCGGGTCGGCGCTCCGCAGGATGGTGACGTCTGAGTCCTCGATGCCCTCCGCCGACGCCCGCGCCTCGAACCGCTCGCAGTAGAGCGGCTCCAGCCGGGCAGCTGCCTCCGCCGGCAACCCCACGCGCGCCTCAATCAGGCGCCTCTCGCCGGCGCCGAGCTCCACGCGCTCTACCGCTAGCCGTCCGAAGGCATGCTCCACCTCGAATGGCAGTAGCCACAAGTTGACGGTGATTGGCTCCTGCAGGCGGTTCGCGACTGTCAGCGGATACGTAAACACCAGGTCCTCTCCGTCGCCCCACGTGTGCGGCGCCTCGCGCTGGTCCCAGTCCAGGTCGACCGCCTTCCTCACCAACCGAATGGGGCCAATCCACATGCTGTGCCCGGGCTGCTGAGTCTGTCGCCGCGTGTCCCTGAGACTGCCACTGAGCTGCAATCCCCGCAGCGACGGATCCTCCGCCGCCATGCCCTTGTACTGCCCCGGCAGCCTGACTTCCTCAGGGCGCCGCAGGTCGAGCCACAGCGTCCCCCATCCGAACGGCCCGCGCATCGCGTCCAGGACGTACCAGTGAGACAGCTCGCCTGGGTTGGGGAAGTTCTCCAGAGAGAATCGCAGGAACGCACCGCGGTCGGCCTTGACCTGCACCTTGAGCAGGTCGAAGTCCCGCGGATCCACACTCCGTTTCCTCAGGTCGATCCGCGCCGAGAACGCGCCGTCCGCACGAAGCACGCCCCGCCCCTCGGGGCCCTCAGGAGCGAAGCGCGCCTCGCCCTCCAGCGACCCGACCTGTGCTCCCCTCTCCATAGGAGCGACGATCTGCGCCAACTCCTCGGCGTGCGCCGCCACTGGCACAATGCACGCCGCGAGGACTTGGCACACAGCGAGTCGGCGACTCCCGGGCCACATCGCCCGGCGCGCGGCGCAGTGCTCTCGCTTCACCACAGCGGGCTCCTTTGCGTGGATGCGCCATGCCGGCTAGCCGCCCCCGACGGTTAGCTGCCGAGTGGCGGCCCTGTTGGTGTAAAGGTCAATCGCCCGCACCGTCCACTTCCCCGCCGGGTCGTTGAAGGCCACGGGCAGTTGCACATCCACCGGCTCGCGGCCGACGATGGCAACCTGGTTCCACCAGTCGGCAGGGGAGCCGTCGGGAGTGGTGGCGCGGATGCGGACCGCGTGCTGCCCGACGGCGCCCGGAACGCTGAGGCGCCCGGTGACGACGCGCCCGGCCGAGGCCCCTCGCGGCAGCTCGAGCTTCGCCCGTGGCGCGGGACCGGGCAGCAGCGCGAAGAACGTGGCCCGCGACGGGATGACGCGGGTCTCGAAGCTGTCGAGGAGCCCGAGCGCCCGCCGACCGCGCAGGTTGAACACGTGCTTCTCGGCCGGAAGCGTCACCCGGGTGCGGCCCCGCTGCCCGCTCTGGCGGAACAGGGCCATCAACTCAATGTCGCCATTGCGCCACCGCACCAGCTCGATGTTCCGCAGGCGGCGCTTGTCGGAGGTGAGCTGCACCGCCGGCTGCACGCCCGCCGAGGCCAGCAGCGCGCCGATGAAAGTGCCCGCCTCCTCCGGGGCGCCGTCGGTGCTGATGTTCGGGAAGCTCGCCATGGCGAAGTTCAGCAGCACGGCCTGGCCGCGACCGACCCGGTTCACGATGCACAGCGGCGTCTCCCCGCACGTCCCGAGCGCCTGGCCCTGGACCATGCGCACTGCCGGATCGACCTTGGCGTCGTCCCACGAGAGCGCCACCTCGACCTCCGCCGGGAGCCCCTCGATGGAGGCCGCGCCCGTCGCGGCCTCCTCGTTCCCGTCCCGCTCGATGCCGAACATGTCGTCGAGCGCCCCGCGCTCCCGCGGCTTGCAGTGCCCATCGAAAAGCCCCGGCCGGACGTCGGCAATCACCGTCCCTCCGTCCCTGGCGAACTTCCGGATCACATCTGCCTCTTGCGGGCCGATGGCCTCGACCTGCGGCAGGATCAGCACCTTGTACCGATCGGCGTCGAACTCCCCGAGCCGGAGCATGCGATCGGTGACGTAGCGGAACTGCAGGCCCAGGTCGCGGATGGCGGTGTACCAGGCCGTGTGCTGGCTCTCGGCGCTGCCATACGACGGGCCCCCCTCGAGCCGCGCGGCGTAGACCGAGGGCATGGAGTACAGCAGCGCGATGCCGTCGTCGAGCATCTCGGAGTTGATGAGCAGCGTCCCGAGCCCGTCCCGCACCACCTCCGTGTCCTTCGCCAGCTCCCTGGTCGCCGGGAACGGTCCCAGGTGCGGCGCGAGAAACCCGTTGAACCGCCCCAGCGCGTCCCAGCGCCACCACCACACGGCGTCGGTCCCCCGCGTGATCATGCGCCAGTACTTGCCGAGCAGCGAGTCCGCGTCCTTACGGTAGCCCATCCAGTTGGCCCGCGGGAAGCTCCGGGGCGCGATGGACCGGATCACCTCGTCCGCGCTCCCCGGGTACGGCGACCAGAAGCCATTCGTGCGCACGATGAGGTCGATGTCGTCGCCGTTCCGGAAGCGCCCGGCTCCCTCGAAGCCCGTTCGCGCCAGCGGGTCGAGCCGCTTGTAGGCCTCGCCGAAGCGCTTGCAGAGCTGGACGAAGTTGTAGCACTGGAATGCCTGCCGGTCGTACCAGCGTGGGTAGTTCTTCGCCCGCAGCGCCGCCTGTTCGTCGTTGTCGTCGGGCTCCGAGAGCGTGACGCCGTCGAAGCTCGGGAGGGCCGTTCCCCAGGAGGCGTTCAGCGCGGCGATGTCACCGTACTCCTGCTGGAGGTACTTACGATACGCCGCGAGACACGCCGGGTGCACGCACGAGCCACGGGTGACGGTCTCGTCGCCGAGGGAGTAGACGAACACGCCGTGCTGCCGCGCCGGTGGGTACTTGTCAACGATGCCCTGCACGTACTCCTGCACCGCCGGCTCGTCGTTCCAGCAAACGGGCTGCATGATGCCCTTCTCGTCCTTGGGCGACGTGATGCGGGTGGTGTAGGGCACCCAGGCGATGTTGTAGGCGGCGAGCTGCAGCGGCGGGCTCCCGCCGGAGAGCTGCACGGTCGTGCCCAGCTTCGCCAGGCTCTGCTCGCCATAGGGGGCCAGTGTGCCCTTCGGGTAGTCCCACACGAGGAAGTTGAACTGCCCGCGATTCCGCCGCGTCACCCGGAAGTAGGCATACGCCGCGGCCACCTCCTGCTCACCGTCTCGCCGCGCGGCCTCGACGCGCAGCAGCATGGGCATCCACGCGTCGATGGCAAAGCGAAACGGCACCGTCTCGGCCGTGATGCGCAGGTCCTCCCGCGCCAGCACCCGCCCCCGCCGGTCCATGAGTCGCACCCGCAGCATCTCGCCCGCCGCGGGCCCCCCGGCCAGGCGCACCTGGCCCGTCACCGCCTCGCCGACCTCACCCCAGTCTCGCTCCAGCTCCACGGCCTCGACGGTGCGGGCCGATGTGACTGTGAAGCTCGTCGTCGCCCAGGCCTCAATGGTGCGCTTCCCCCGGGCGCGGACGTCGACATGGTACTCGCCGGCTCGCAGGCCCAGGGGGATGTCCAGCCCCCCGGCGCCCGTCGCCCTGATGGGCCGCAGCGTCTTCAGGGGCACTGTCTTTCCGTCCCACCGTCGCAGGCTCGACTCAATGGTCAGCCCGCGCACACTCGCATCGCCCCAGCGCACGACGGCCGTCTGGGCTCCGAGCTGCGCACGATCCGTTTCCGCCGGATCCACCAGGACATCGAGCTGCATCTTCGGCTCTCGCCCCGCCGCCCACAGCACGGCGCGGCCGAGACGTTCCTGCCAGTAGTCGTACTCGATCTCCCACCCGACGTGATAGTCGATATCGGGCCGCGCCGGCAGCCGGATGCCCCGCCCCTGCCGTATCGTGAACGCGTCGCCCACGGGGCCCTTCGCGAGGAATGGCGGGAGCGTCTCCAATTGACGCTCTGGCTTCAGGATGCGCTTCTCGTCGGTGCCGATGAGCACCAGGCCGGCGCCCTCCGTGACGGGCTTCAGCAGTTTGTACTGCTCCTCGGCGGTGAGCAGCGTCATCGAAACGCCCTGGAAGATGTACACGTCGTAGGGCTCCTCGAGCAGGCGCAGGATACGCCGATGCCCGGCGTCGCCGCCGAGGAACTGGTAGTCCGAGCTGTCGATGACGCGAATGCGGAACACCGCGTCGGCCTCGATGTCGAACCGCTGCATCAGCTCGACCATCTCCCGCGGAGCCGTCCCCCGGCCGTCGCTGAGGAAGAGGGCGCGGATCTCGCCCAGCGCATACGGCTGCGCCCAGTCCGTGTGCGGCGTCTCGAACTCCATGGACAGGAAGTGCTCGTCGTCCAGCGCGTCAGGGAAGACGACGGTGGGCAGCACGAGCACAGCAGACAGGGTGACTGCGATTGCGAGCGTTCGATTCTTGTGCATTGCGATTCCCTCCCTGGACTTCTCAGAATGCGAGCAGTTCAGCCAGCCGCATCTCCCACACGAATTCGTTG
>JASFTE010000256.1:0-6846 GCA_050114035.1 Armatimonadota bacterium
CGCTCTGGGGAGCCCGAGGCCGCGACCGCTGCACCGGTCGGCCTCGGCGGCATCGTCGAGAAGGTGAACGTCCCCGACAAGACCGACCCGGAGCACAAGTCACACCAGATCTACATGGGCGCCTGGCGCGTCGGCGATGTCTACGTCTTCGGCAGCCAGTGCGAGCTCTGCTCCAACATCGGCCTCCGCATCAAGCGCCAGTTCCCCGACCTGCGCGTCTGGACCAACGGCTACACCCACTGGGGCGGCGGCTACATCCCCGACGCGGCCTCATACCCCGAGGGCGGCTACGAGATCAAGATCAGCAGCGTCAGCCCCGCCACCGAGGACATCGTGGTCGGCAATGCCCTCCGCTACATCCGCGCGCTGCATCAGGGCAAGTCGGGACGGGGGGCCATCCCTCAGCCCGCCGACAACTGACCTTGCCCCTTGCCCCTTGCCCCCGCCCGGGACGTCTCGCCGGGCACACTGAATGCGGTCCCGAGAGCCTCCGGGCTGAAGGAAGAGCGCCGACGAGCTCCTTGGTCGTGATCGAACAAGGCGATACGAGTTTCGGGGCGCACGTGCCTGACTTGCCGGGCTGTGTGGCAGTGGGAGAGACCGAGGAACAAGCGCTCCGCTTGGTGCGCGAGGCCATCGCGTCTCATCTCGAGGCTCTGGCGGAACAGGGCTTGCCGATACCGGAGCCTCGCTCCCGCGGAGAGCTTGTCGCAGTGGGCGACTGACCCTCTGGCAGCTCGGCTCATTCGGGGGCACGGGCGACACCTGCGCCGTTGTCCTGCCGGCGCCTCCGGCCTGCCGGTCTGGCGCACCAGCTCTGCTGTCACTGTCTCCGCACCCTCAATGCCTGCCATCTCCTTGACGAGAGCCACGCTGCCCCTGCAGTGCATCCCCGCTCCGTGAAGGCGTCCGGCGCCCCGAAGTGGAACTCCCCGGCACAGGGCACGGCCACTGCCCGGCGCGCAACATATGGAGGGAACAACCGTGAACGTAGGCGTGAACGCGTACTGTTTCAATAGGGAGCTGGTGGCGGGGGAGATGACGATGTTCGATGTGGCGAAGTTCGTGGGGGGGAAGACCGAGGCCCAGGCCTTCGAGCCGCTCGTGCGGTACTGGGACCGGGAGCGCGGGGCGATAGAGCAGGCCGAGAAGATGGGGGAGCTGGTCGAGGACCTCGGGATGTTCGTCGCCTGCTATACGCTCGACAGCAACTTCGGGGTGCCGGATGCGGAGGCGCGGCAGGTGTGCGTGGACCGGTGCAAGCGCGAGCTGGGCACGGCCAAGATCCTCGGGACCGATATCGTCCGGCTCGACCCGTGCACGACGCTGCCCGAGGGCGAGTTCGACAGCATCGGCTCCGATGCCCTGCTGCAGAGGATCTGTGACTCCATGGTCGAGGTGGTGGACGCGGCCGCCGAGATGGACATCACTATCGCCATCGAGAATCACGGCCGACTCGTGGGGCGCTCGGAGCAGGTGGCGCAGATGGTGCAGCTCATCGATCGGCCGAACTTCGGCGTGAACATCGACTTCACCAACTTCTCCGCGGTGTTCGGCGAGGACCACCACGAGGCCACGGCGCTGCTCGCCGCGGACGTGAAGCACGCGCACGCCAAGGACTACGACTACCGGGAGAGCGACCCCGGCGAGGAGGGCTTCCGCGAGCTGGGCACTGGCATCTGGGTGCGGCCGGCGGCCGTGGGGGACGGGGACGCCGACTACAACCGGCTGCTGAGGACCGTGGCGGACGCGGGCTTCGATGGCACCGTGTGCGTCGAGACGCCGGGGCCGGCCGACCCGAAGGACGGGGTGCGGACGGGAGTGGCGAACCTGCGGCGGATCATGGAGGAGCTGGGAGTCGCGAGCGGGTAGGGACGACACCCCGATCCCCAACTGCGATGACTACGACAGCGGCCCTCAGACCGACGTGAGCGCCGTATCGTGTCGGCCGCTACTCCCTCGCTGCCTCGCGGAATCGATAGGCCCACGTCTCCGTCACGCCGCCGTCGAATAGCTCCTGGCGGTCGCGCCTGACGGCGTTGATGAGCAGGTGGACGTTGTGCCGCTCATCATACCAGAACACGCCCCACTGGCCGGTCGTCTGGCCCACGGGCCGCGGCTCGGGCGGCCGGAGCTCGGTCCACTTCTCAGTCTTCACGTCGAACGCCCACGGGGCGACGGTCTGCCGGCGCTCGTCCACGGCCTCCTTGAACAGCGCGATCACCACACCGCTTCGCATGTCGTACGACAGCGATTGGCACCTCCCCAGATCATCCGGTGCGTCAACGGGCGTCAGCCTGATGGCGGGCACTTCGAGCCGGTAGAACCCACGCTTGGCCGTTGCGATCAGGTGCGCCTTCCACTCCGGAACGTAGGTTGAGTAGAACTCGTTCCAGCGGAGCTCCTGCGGCGTCTCGGTGAGGTGCTTCCACTCCACGCTCTCGTGGTCGAATCGGTAGACGTCGGTTGCGCCGCCGCCGCCGGTGATGAGCACGGGCGCTTCCAGCGATGGTTCGTAGAGCACGTTGTTGTGCGACCAGGCGCCTCGCGGGTCGGGCTTCTCCTTCGTGAACCGGTTGATGAGGTGTATCCACTGGCGGCCCTTCGGGTCGAACTCCCACGTGCCGGAGCTGACGAGGACGATGAAGAATCGCTGCCGGCCGGGTTGCCAGCAGACCTGCTGGTATGTGTGCTCGGTGAACGGGCGTCCCGTGGGCGAGAGGCGCGTGGTGGTGCCGCCACCGCCGATCATCTTCTTCCAGTCGTCACTGCCGATCTCCGGCCACTCCGGCTCGGTCGCCTGGATCCACTCGTTGGTCACCGGGTCATACAACTCGACATCGTTGCCCTTGTAGCTCCGGTGCGCGCCGCCGAAGTGCCACAGGTACCCTCCGCCGAAGCAGGCGCCGGAGTACATGCGTGCGTTCGCGGTGCCCTTGGGCTTCAGGTTGAGCCACGAGTTGTCGGGCATGGCGAGCAGCGCCTGGTTCAGGGTGGAGGGCTGTTGGGCGTCAGATACTGAGATCAGCATCGCCGCGACTCCAGCGCACAGCATCATGGCTCCGTCACCTCACGGTGGTGGGCACGTGCGTCCCTGCACCCGTAGTCTACCAGAACTCGGGCGTGAGATGAAGGGATAGCGGCATGGGTGCGCAAGATTGCAGTGCAGGGCGAGTCGTCCGCGGCACTCGACGCCGAAGTCGCCGACACGCACGATAGGAGGAGGTGCACCCGCATGCTGCCCGACCAGATCCGTGCCCGATTCCGGACGGCCAACGAGCGAGATGCCGAGGCATGCCAGCAGGTGCAATCTCGGGAGGACTGGGAGCGCTTCCGCGACGAGCGGATCGCCGCGCTGCGCGACTCATTGGGCGCCTTCCCGCCTGCAGCTGGCGAGCTGGACCTGCACGTCACCGGCACCATTCCGGGCGATCGGTTCCACATCGAGAACATCGTTTTCCAGTCCCGTCCCGGCTTGGTCGTCGCCGCCAACCTGTATGTCCCGGATCCGCCGCGCGCGTCCATGCCCGGCATTCTCATCTGCCACAGCCATCACCAGCCGAAGCACCAGCCAGAGCTCCAGGACATGGGGATGAACTGGGCGCGGATGGGTTCGGTGGTGCTGGTGCCCGAGCAACTCGGTCACGGCGAGCGGCGGCAACAGCCGCATGGCGGCCGCGAGGACTATCACAACCGCTACATTACCGGGATGCAATTGCATCTGGTGGGCGAGAGCCTCATGGGCTGGATGGTCTGGGACCTCGTGCGATGCCTCGATCTGCTCCTGAGCCGCCCCGGCGTGGACCCCGAGCGGATCATCGCCATCGGTGCCGTTGCCGGCGGCGGCGATCCCGTGGCCGTGCTGGCTGCACTGGATCAACGCGTCAAGTGCGCGGTGCCCTTCAACTTCGGCGAGCCAGAACCGATGCACCGCGGCAGGCAGGAGCCCGCCGCGCCCCGCGAGCTCACCTTCGCCGGGAACGGGAGCTGGGAATCCACGCGCAACCTGCGACTCAATGCACGAGACGGCTTTCTCCCGTGGGTGATCGTCGCCGCCACAGCGCCGCGGCATCTCATCTACGCGCACGAGTTCGAGTGGCGCCCGGACACCGATCCCGTCTGGCCGCGGCTTCAGCGCGTGTTTGGGTTCCATGACGCTACGGACCGCCTCGCGCACACATCGGGTTGGGGCGAGGTGACCAAACGCCCTCCCGCGGCGTCCCACTGCACCAACGTCGGCCCGCCGCACCGGGAGGCCATCTATCCGCTCCTTGAGCGCTGGTTCGGCATCCCGCCGCCCGACCCGGAGCGCCAGCAGCGGCTCGACCCAGCCGAGCTGCGCTGCATCACGCCGCGGATCGAGATGCAGCTGCGGCCGAGGACGCTCCACGAAGTTGCTGCCCAGCTTGGGGCGCAACGGCTCGCCTCCGCGCGGGAAGGCCTCGACCGGCTGTCATCACAAGCCCCCCGAGAGAAGCTGCGGCAGGGCTGGGCGAGGCTGCTGGGGGACGTGGAGCCCTCCGGGTGGACGGAGACGGATGAATCCCGAGATGACACGCCGCTGCCCAGTCCGCACACCGCGGAACGTCTCGTGCTGGAGACCGAGCCTGGCATCGTCGTCCCAGTGCTCATCCTGATGCCGCCCGCTGCGCCGCAGCCCCCGCCGGTCGTCATCGCTGTTGCGCACCATGGGAAGGAGGAACTCCTTCGCGAGCGCGCTGGCGAGATCGGGCGGCTCCTCGAGGGTGGCATCGCCGTGTGCCTGCCTGACGTTCGTGGCACCGGCGCGACGAGCGCCGCAGACAGCCACGCCTGGCAGGACGAGTGGCGAACCGGGTCCATCTGGGCCTCCGCCAGCGCGCTCATGCTCGGCGACACGCTGCTTGGGGGGCGACTCCGGGACATTCGCTCCGTGCTGCGCTACCTTCGGGCCCGCCGCGACCTCGATGGACGACGCGTCGGCCTGTGGGGCGAGTCCCTCGCGCCGGCCAACCCACTCGAGTTCGTGGACCCGCCGCTGCGCACTGATGATCCTCCTCACCTCGCTGAGCCCTTGGGGCAGCTTCTCGCCATGCTCTGCGCGCTGTTCGAGGACGACATCAGAGCCGTCGCCACGCGAGGCGGCATCGTCGGGTTCGCCTCGTGTCTCGATTCCCCCACATGCTACATTCCGCACGACGTTCACATCCCGGGCGTCCTCCGGGTGGGCGACGTCGCCGACCTCGCCGTTGCACTCGCACCGCTGCCGTTGCGCTTCGAAGCCCTCGTCGATGGACGCAACCGCACGGTCGGCCGGGAGCATCTGGACACGTGGTTTGCCTCGGCACGCCGGGCCTACCGCGACTCTCCGGGCGACCTCGTCCTGTCTGCCGCGGCGCGCGACGACCTGGCCGAGTGGATGGCCTCATGTCTCCGTCCGTAGTGGCGCACGCGCATCCGTGTGATGCGGACGGCTCTCTTGGGAAGTCGAGCGCAGAGCTATGCAGGGAGAGAGAAGGGAAACGCGTGCACACGGCAAAGGGAACAGTCAGTGGCGATTGGTGAGTGACGGACAATAGGCTGCTGAGGCCAGCGAGGCTCCTGAGGGGGGTGTTGGGATGTCTGAGCTGCTGGGCCGTCGGATGAGGACGCTTGGCCTTGCTGCGTGTGTCGCGATGGTTGCTGTGGCGGCGCTTCCCGGGCGCGCGGCTGGATGGAGCCCGGGGCGGGAGAAACGCATAGGGCGAAAGGCAGCCAGGGAGCTCAGGAAGCAGTACGGCGTCGTGGAGGACCGGGAGCAGCTCGCACGGCTGCAGCACATCGCGAATGCGCTGGCCCCCGTATCGGATCGCCCTGAGGTGGAGTACAAGCTCGGGATCCTCAACCTCGACATGCCCAACGCCGTCGCCATTCCTGATGGGTACATCTTCGTCACCCGGGGCCTCGTGGACACGGTGGATTCCGACGACGAGCTGGCCGGTGTGCTGGCCCATGAGATGGCGCACAACTGCCTGTACCATATGATGAAGCAGCTCGATCGCTACAAGAAGTACCGGGCCATCAACATCCTGGCGCTGGCGGCGACACTGCTTCTGGGGCCGCAGGCGATGGCCGTGCAGGAGGTCGACACGCCCTACGGGCCACAGGTGGCAGGGGCGACTCTCGCGGACGCCGTGCGTCTCACCACAATAGGGCTGCTCAGCCACTACTCGGTGGAGATGGAGGCGGAGGCGGACGAATGCGCGGTGCGATACATGTACGAGAGCCCGTACAACCCCCTCGGGGTGCTGGCCGCCATGGAGCGGATGGCCCGGAGGGCGCGCGGCGACGCGCGATACGACCCGGACATCTCTGAGCACGGAATCCTCCAGACTCACCCGGCCTCCCGGTGGCGCGCCTTGCGCGTCGTGGAGCAGCTACGCGCGCTCGGCGTCAGCGTGAATCGGGAGGCAGTCACCAGATGGTCCCTGGCGCGCGCAATCCCAGCCTTCGTCGCGGGAAGGCCGGCGGCGGAGGTGGAGTTGTTCGGGCAATGCGTGTTCGCTCCGGTGGCGGTGTCCCCGGCGGGTGAGGACCCGCTCCACCGCGCGGCACGAGCAGCGGAGCGGCTGAATCAGCGCATCGACGAGGGCCTGGAGCCGTTCGAGGTGGGCACGAGCGCGCTGGGGGATCGGTGTGTGGTTGTGGCGAGGGGACAGCCGCTGTTCCGCATATACCCGGAGGATGCGGAGGCGCACGGGCGGACTGTGGAGGTGCTGGCGGACGAGTGCGCCGAGGCCGTGAAGAGCGCGCTCATCAGGCAGGGGACCGACTGGCAGTACTAGACGACAGTGGTTGTTGCAGACGGGCAAGCAGTGCCACACCACT
>JASFTE010000257.1:0-6824 GCA_050114035.1 Armatimonadota bacterium
CTCGCAAGTCATGGACACCAAAGGCCCGAAGATGGTGGCGGGGGACTTCACGACCCAGGGGAAGCTCTCACAGCACCTCAAGGACGTCCGTCTGATTCTCTCCGAGGGGGATCGCGTCGGGGCCACGCTCCCTCTCTCTGCACTCCACCGCGAATTGCTCGAGGGGCTCGAGGCGGCCGGCCTGGGCGAGGCCGACAACAGCGCCATCATCCGCGCCTTCGGCGTTGCGCGGCGATGATCGCCTCTCCCAGATGCTGCCACAGCACCTCGACCCGCTGGAAGCCGCACTCCCGCAGCGTCGCGAGGTGGGCCCTCCTGGTCTCCCCGTCATCGCTGCCGTCCCAGTAGTCCGCCTCATTGCGCAGCTCCTGAAGGTCAGGCCGCCTCAGCTCGCGGCTCAGCTCATCCCAGAACGCGTCCCAGTGAAGCGCGCCCGACTCCCGAAAGGCCGCCTGCCGCTCGGCCTCCAGCAGCTCACGGTACTGCGCTTGTGTCGCCGGATCTTCGCTCCCCATATGGTCGGAGTTGAGGAACCAGCCGCCGGGCCGCAGCGCCGCGCACACGCGACCGTACACATCTCTCAGGCCGTCCGCCGAGAGCCAATGCAGAGCCGTCGCCGACACCACGAGAGCAAACGCCTCCTCGTAATCGGCCCACCAACCTGCCTCCCGCAGATCAGCCCCGAGGAACTGAATGCGACCGGTGCGATGTGCGGCGACGTGGCGACCCATGACAGGCAGCACCGCATCGACATCGGCACGCAGCAATCCTGCTGCGCCTGCCAGCGATCAAACCAGACGCACCAGTCGATGTCGGCACCGGCCAGGGGCACGAGCGGCATCTCCCTTCGCTATGGATGATGCGCTTGGCGTGCGGATCGATGCCGGAGAGCTGCCAGATTGCCAACTGGGACCGACGTCTACGGTGAGTAGTAGTTCCAGTTCTGCTTCTGGCGACGATAGTGCTGCTGCGTCCAGTACCGCGGCCTGTTCGGATCGTGGTGGCGACCGGCGTTGGAGAACACCCGCACCAGACCGTCCTCGTCCACAAGGACCACCTCTTCGCGGTAGTCGCGGAGCACATCGGCCGCGTAGATGATGATGGCCTTCCCTGGGAACACCGCCCTGAAGTCGCCAGTGATCGGGTCGACTATCGCCCCGGCCCCGTTCTTGTGTCTCTCCTTCGCCACTATCTCGTCGGCGCCATCGCCATCCCAATCGATCCTGCAGATCTCCTCGAGCCCGTGGCCGGTCCACCAGGGCGGCTTCTTGTCGTTCACGTAGTACTTGCTGATGAGGTTGCCCCGGGAGTCGAGCACCCACGGGGCCTCCTCGTATCGGTAGGGCTCCTCCGTCCCCCTCGGAGCAGCACCGTCACCGCCGGATGAGCGGTTGAAGATCTCCAGGCCGGGGCGATCGGGGTCGAAGTCGCCGACGGCCAGCTTGTCAGGGTCCTCCCAGTTCCAGGGGTTGAGGCTGCGGAACAGGATCCGGTCGGAATTGACCACGTCAGTGTGCGAGTTCGCCCCGCGTTGCTCGGCGAGGGCTACTTCCAGCGGATACCCGGGCACGATGTCCGCGATCACGATGCTGTCCACGTGTCTGTAGACGCCGCCGAGATCCCAGGCGTTCATCTTCCCGCCGTCGTGATCGATGATGCTCGCGCCCGCCACCTCGTCAAGACCGTCACCGTCCAGGTCCGCCTGCCGGAGCGGGCTGTGCTCTATGCCCCGGTACTCGTCTGTCTCCCACAGCCGGGCGCCGGTGTCCAGCCTGATGGCCCGCAGGCTGGTCTGGCTGTATTGCAGGATCGCGTCCCTGTCGCCGTCGTCCCTGAGATTGGCTATCGCCACCGCAACGGCGTTGCCGATCTCAGCGATGGTCTTCTCCGTGTCCCCCGTCTTGGCGTTGAGGATTGCCAGCTCGTTCGCATCCGTCAGGTAGGCGACTTCCTGCTCGCCGTCGCCGTCCATGTCTCCCGCGATGGCGCTGGGGTGATGGTAGTAGTCGAAGAGCTTGATGGGCACTTGCCGCACCCAGAGCGCCTCGTCCGCGTCTGCATACACGCCGATGTGGCCGGGGCTGGTCACGACGAAGTCCGGCGAGCCGTCGCCGGTCACGTCGTGGGCGAAGATGCCCCCGCCCTCATCGGGAGTGGGCTGTTGCAGCCGGAACTGCATCTGATGCGGAGGTCCGCCTGGCCCGGCCTGTACCCACGTGCTCAGGGCCACAACTGCCAGGCCGAGCACCGCGACCGCGCGATAGCCTCGGGTGCGCTGCAGCTCCGCCCGACGAGACGTAGTCGCCGACGCGCAGTGACGCACTGACATGATCATCGTCCTCTCACCGAGCAACCGGCCAGCGGCGGCCTCACGCCGCGCGCTCTCCCATGCCTTCATGCTTGACCCCCAATCCCTTGTGGAGTATGCTCGGCCCGTCGCGCCGTTCCTTCCTGCGGCGCGGCCGGCGCGTGGACGGGAGAGGGTGTCAGCCATGGTGCCTCGCGGTGTGGCGAGGGGCGCCCCTCTGGGGCTCGCCCTGCTGGGACTCAGTCTTGTCACCTCCGCGGCCTTCCCGCAAGAGCGCGACTCCCAGGCGGCCGACGAGCTGCGTCTGAACGAGATCCGCCGCGCCTTCTGGGCGCTCACCGACGCCATCGCGAGCGTGGACGAGGGTGCCGCTCCCGATGCCGCCATCGAGTCCCGAATTCGCATCGTCCCCGCCCTGTGCCGTGAGTTCCTGCTCGACTTCCCCGACAGCGGCCATGCTGTTCGCGTCCGCTGGCTCCTCGGCCGCGCGTGGGCACTTGCCCGTGCCGACGCGCTGCGCGCGACCGACGCCCTCGAGGGCGCCGTCCTCGCGCATCTCAGCAATCGTGACGCCGGCACGGCGTCACTGGCTGGGGAGCTTGCCCGCCTCGGGGTGGTGACGCCGCGCGCGGAGGGCGACTGGAGCGCCACAACGCGGGACATCGATGGCGACGGTGCCGCCGATGTCGTACTGGCCTACAGCTTTGGCGGCCTTCGCGCGCCCCTCGGCGGCTTCTGCTCCCTCTTGCGCCGCGAGGGCGACCGCTGGACCGTGCAGCGCCTCTTCGGCCCGGCCCGCTCGCTGGCCTCCGCCATGCCCGACGTGCCCATGGCTCCGCGCTCGCATGAGGTGAGGGACCTCGACGGCGACGGTCGCCGCGAAGTGCTGCTGCACTGCCAGGGCATTGATCGGCCCCACGGGCTGCTCCTGGCCTTCGGCATCCGGGGCGGCCAGATGCAGCGCCTTCTCTGGGCTGATTGCCCCGATGGCGACTACCAGGTCGTCCCCGGCACGGGCGCTTGGCCGGAGATTGCCATCCTCCGCCGCTTCGGCACACCGGAGGACACACCCGACACCTTCCGTCGCCGCGAGCGACACTACTTCGCCTTCGATGGCCGCCGATACGCCTTCCAGCGCACCCGCCGCGAGCCGGCGACGTACCTCTACGAACAGTTCTGGGAGGGCCGACTGGCCTACGACGCCTCGGAGTTCCAGCGCGCCGCCCAGGCCCTCGACAGGGCCGCCTCGGATACCTCCTCCCTCAAGCTCCGCCCTGCCGAGGGTGCCAACCGCGTCCCCGCACGCCCAGCCCGGTACGCATCCGCCGGCGAGGAGCGCCACTCGTACCGCGCCACGGCCCGCTACTTCGCCGGCCTCGCCTGGGCCCATGTGGGCGAGGTCGAGAAGGCCCGCCGGGCGATGGATAACGTCGTGAACCAACACACGTACGTAAAGGGCGTCTCGGCGTCCGGCGAGGAATTCCTCCCCGGCTTCTGGGCCAAGCGGTTCAATGCGCGCTACAAGCGCTCGACGGACCTCTACGCGGCCCTCGCCCAGGTCGCGCCGACGTACGCACTGTGGCTATACCTCACCGATCATCCTCCCGAGGACCCCGTCGCGGCCATCCTCAACGCCGCCGTCCGCACCGACCAGGCCCTCGTCACCGACGTCACGGGCGATGGCCGGGGCGACGTCATCGTGGCACTTCCCGCTGTCGCTGACTCGGGTCGGAGCATCGTCGTTCTCGTGCGCACTGAGGAAGCCTGGCGCACGTACGCCGTCGCTGGCGACCCGGAGGCCCGGGCGGAGGAGAGGCGCGGGGCCCCCCGCGGCGTCGTGACGCTCTGCGGTCTCGGGCCGTCATCCGCCTCGCCAGCGCAGGAGGCCGCTGATCAGCCGCTCGTTGGCCAGGTAGCCGACTTCGACGGGGATGGCGCGAAGGACATCGAGATCAAGGGCGCCCACACGATGCGCATCCGCTGGACCGGACGCACATTCGCGCTCGTGGAGTCGGACGAGGAGTCAGCCGCGGAGCCCGAGCCCGCCGCCTCACCCGACGAGGCGCGGCGCCGCGACCTCGCATCCCTGGACCAGATCCAGGACGCCATCTACGATGGGGAGAAGTTCGAGCCCGCCCTCACGTGGCTCGATACGCTTGAGGGGCGCCTTCGCGCGTGGGAGGACCGAGCCGCTGCCCGGGCCCTTCTCGCCGAGGTCGCCTACCACCGCGCGCTCTGCCACGCTCATCTGGGTCGCTGGCACGAGGCCGCCCGGACCTACACGTTGCTGGCAGAGCGCTACCTCGATCTCGCCTGGACGCGCCCCGGCGAAGCTCGCGCCCGAGCGCTGCCCGGAGCTTAGAGCAGCCCCGACAGCCCGTGCTTCCCCGCGAGCGCCCGCGTCAGGGCGCCGAGCTCCTCCTCGTACGCACGGTCCAGCGCCGCATCCCGCCCCAACCGCGCATACGCCTCCCCCAACGACGGGAACCGCCGCGTCACCGTCTCCCGCACCGACGCCGCCACACCTGACCGGAAGTTCAGCCGGTCCGCATGCAGATGCGTCAGCGGCAGGTGCGCGATCCGCCCCATGAGCGCGTTGATGTTCTCCTCGGTGTCCGTGAGTCCCGGCAGGAACGGCCCCAGGAACGCCCACACTCCGATCCCGCGCTCGGCGGCCTCCTCCAGCAGCCGCACCCGCTCCTCTGTCGGCGAGGCGCCGGGCTCGATGGCCCTCCGGACCTCCTCGTCCGCCGCCGTGAGCGTCACGCCGATGTCGGCATCCTCGGCGTCGGCCAGGACATCGAGATCGCACCGCACGAGTGCGCTCTTCGTCAGTATCCGGACCGGCCAGCCATGCTCAACGAGGATTGCCGCGCACGTCCCACTGACCCGGTGCTTCTTCTCCAGCGGCTGCCACCCATCGCACACCGAGCTCAGCATCACGCTCCCGGGCTGCTTCCGCCGCACCTCCCGCTCCAGCACCGCCGGCGCATTCACCCGCACGTCCACGAACGTCCCCCACGGCTCCTTGTGCCCCGTGAACCGCTTCATGTAGCGCGCATAGCAATAGCAGCACGCATGCCCGCAGCCTACGTAGCAGTTGATCACATGGTCCGCCGGCAGCCCCGTATCCTGCAGGACGCTCTTGCACTCAATCTCCCGGACGATCATCGTACACCGCTCCAACAAACGCGGGGCCTCGCACGTTGCACTGTGCACTTCAGTCCTTGGTCCTTGATCCTTGATCCCTGGCCTGTTAGCCTTGAACCTCAAACCTCGGACCCGGAACCGTCACAACACCACCATCCCGTCCCCATAGCTGTAAAACCGGTACCGCTCCTCGACGGCCTCCTGGTACGCTTCGATGATGAGCTCCCGCCCACAGAACGCCGCCACCAGCATCAGCAGCGTGGAGCGCGGGAGGTGGAAGTTCGTCAGCAGTACATCGACGACGCGGAATTCGTACCCGGGGTAGATGAACAGTTCCGTCCGATCCGTCGTTGGCACAATCTGGCCGTTGTCGTCGCACACGCTCTCCAGCGTCCGCGTCACCGTGGTGCCCACGGCTACCACCCGTCCCCCGGCAGAGCGGCACGCATTGATCGCATCGGCCGCCGCGGGCGAGATATGGAACCTCTCCGCGTGCATGTGGTGCTCTTCCACCCGCTCCACGTCCACGGGCTTGAAGGTCCCCAGGCCCACGTGCAGCGTGATGAACGTCGTGGTCACGCCCGCCGCACGGATGCGTTCCAGCAACTCCTCCGTGAAGTGCAGCCCGGCCGTCGGCGCGGCCACCGCACCCGGGAGCCGAGCGTACACCGTCTGGTACCGCGCGTCGTCCTCGGCCCGGGGCGCCTGCCGCTGGATGTATGGCGGCAGCGGCGCTTGCCCGATGCGGTCCAGGACGCTGGCCAGCTCGCCCTCGTACTCCAGCTTCACGAGCTTGACCCCGTCCGCAAGCTCCTTCGTTACCTTCGCCGTCATGTCTCCGTCGCCGAACGCGATGACCGTGCCCGGCCGCGCGCGCCGGCCCGGCCGAACCAGCGCCTGCCACACACGCGCGTCGACGCCTCCTCCCCACTCTCCGCCCTCGGGCTCGAGCAGCAGTACCTCCGTGCGGCCGCCCGTGGGCCGACGGCCCATCAGACGCGCCGGGATTACCTTGGTGTCGTTGAGTACCAGGCAGTCGCCCGGCTGCAGGTACCCCACGATGTCGCCGAAGCGCCGGTGCGCTGTCTGCCGTGTGTCTCGATGCAGGACCATCAGGCGTGATTCGTCGCGCCTGCTCGCCGGCTCCTGGGCAATGAGCTCCCGTGGCAGATCGTAGTCGAAATCGCGAGTTCGCATCGTACGCTCTGGCGGTGCCGGCGCCGTCAACGGGGGGTGCTTACTGATAGTAGGAGAGCTGCTTCTTGGCCTCTTCGGCCTCGGGCGTATCGGGGAATCGCTTCACGACCTCCTCCAGCTCCGGCAGCCCCTCATCCGTCATCCCCAGCATGAGGTGCGTCTTTGCGAG
>JASFTE010000258.1:0-6814 GCA_050114035.1 Armatimonadota bacterium
TGGCCGGGCCATCGCGCTGGCGCTGGCCGATGCGGGGGCCGATGTGGCGGTGAACTACGTCGCCAACGCCGAGGCCGCCGAGCAGGCCGCCGAGGCCATCAGGGAGGCCGGGCGGCGCGCCGCGGTGATCCAGGCGGATGTGGCAGACCCGGCCGCCGCCGCCGCGCTCGTGGAGCAGGCGACGCAACAACTCGGCGAGATAGACGTTCTGGTAAACAACGCGGGCATTCTCATCGACAAGCCGCTGTCGGCCATGAAGGACGATGAGTGGCAGCGCGTGCTGGACGTGTGCCTGACGGGGGCGTTCAACTGCACGCGAGCGGCTTCGGCGCCGATGCGGAAGCGCAAGTGGGGCCGCATCGTCAACATCTCGTCCGTCGCCGGTTTGATGGGCGACGTGGCCAGGACGAACTATTGCGCCGCGAAGGCGGGGATGATCGGTCTGACCAAGGCGGCGGCCCGGGAGCTCGCCGGGCAGAGCATCTGCGTCAATGCGGTGGCGCCCGGGATGATCGAGAGCGAGATCACGGAGAAGCTGCCCCCGGCGCGGCGGGATGGTATGCTGAAGCTGATCCCCTTCCGGCGCTTCGGCGGGGCGGAGGAGGTCGCCGCGCTCGTGACGTTCCTGGCCTCCGACGCCGCCGCGTACATCACGGGGCAGGTGTTCTGCATTGACGGCGGCCTCAGCATTTGAAAGGCAGTGGTCAGTGGGTAGTGGTCAGTGCTTGCGGAACTGGGCCGCGGCCGCAGTGTCGTTCACTAGCCACTGACCACTTCTCACTAACCACTGGAGTGGCACGGGATGCGAAGAGCCGTCGTGACCGGCCTGGGCGCGGTGACGTGCCTGGGCAACGATATCCCAACCTTCTGGCGCAACCTCATCGACGGCACGTGCGGCATCCGGCCCATCGAGAAGTTCGACACGGCGGGGTACCGCAACGACCTCGCCGGCACAGTCATCGACTTCGACCTCTGCTCGCGCTGCCCCGATGCGGACCCGGCAATGGACGAGGCGACGCGGTTCGCCCTCGCGGCCTCACGGGAGGCCCTCGACGACGCCGGGATCGCCGACCCCCGGGCGGCGGGATCTGAGCCACTGCGCTCCGGCGTCATCATGTCGACCAACTTCGGCGGCGCAACGTCGTGGGAGAGCTTCGTCGCGCCGCCGGAAGACGCGCCTGAGCCCGCGCTGCTGTTCCGCGAGGCCGCTTTCAACACGACGCTGACGCACCTGGCGCAGGCCTGCGGCTTCTCGGGCCCAAGCGCACTGCTGTCTATCTCCTGCGCCTCGAGCACGGCGGCCATTGGGGAAGCCCTCGACCTGATCCGCTATGGCCGCGCCGATCTGATGCTGGCCGGAGGTCACGATTCCATTAGCCCGTCGAGCCTCTCGGGCCTCTGCATCCTCCGCACCGTCAGCCCGACCATGATCCGGCCCTTCGACAAGGGCCGGGACGGGACGCTGTTCGGCGAGGGCGCCGCCGTGGTGGTCATCGAGGAGCTGGAGCACGCACAGGCCCGCAGCGCGCCGATCTACGCCGAGGTGCTCGGCTACTGGCAGAACAACAACGCGTACCACATGACCGCCCCGGACAAGGAGGGCGAGGGCATGGTGCGCGTGCTGGCGCGGGCGCTCGAGGACGCCGGCGTGCCTCCGGGCGAGGTGGACTACATCAACGCCCATGGCACCGGCACTCCGCCCCACGATGCCACCGAGGTGCGCGCGATCAAGGCGGTGCTGGGCGATCACGCGTACGAGATACCGGTCAGCTCCATCAAGGGCGCCGTCACCCACATCATGGGCGGCGCCGGCTCCATCGAGGCCATCGCGACGCTCCTGGCCATGCGCGACGGGCTGGTGCCTCCGACCATCAACTACCGGGAGCCCGACCCGGAGTGCGACCTGGATCACGTGCCGAACGAGGCGAAGCAGCAGGGCGTCGCCTGCGCCGTCTCCATCTCAGCCGGCATCGGCGGCAGCAACGCGGCCGTCGTGTTCCGCAGGCTCTAGACCGGACGATCGCCATTGACCACTGAGATAGTCATAACCGGCGTCGGCCCCATCTCGGCCATCGGCATTGGCCGCGAGGACTTCTGCGGCGGCCTCACTGAGGGCCGCGTCGGTATCCGGCCGGCCGAGATCCTCGATACATCGGCGCTGCCGTCCAAGCTGGCGGCCGAGTGCCTGGACTTCCACATCGAGGACTACATCGAAAGCGAGAAGACGTACCTGGACCGCACATCCGCCTTCGCCCTCGCCGGGTGCCAATTGGCGCTAGAGGACGCCGGGCTGGATGCCCGATCCATGGACCACGAGCGCATCGGGCTCTCCCTGGGCACGGGCCATGGCTGCATGAAGACGATGCACGAGTACTACGCGCGCGTCGCGGCGAAGGGCCCGCGGTTCGCCAGTTCCGTCCTCTTCCCCCACTCGTACGCGAACACACCGGCCAGCCTGGTCTCCATCGAGTATCGGATCATGGGCCCGACCAACACGGTGTGCACGGGAGCGGTCTCGGCGCTGAGCGCCATCGCCTACGCCTTCGATCTCCTGCGCCACGACCGCATCGACGCCATGCTGGCCGGCGGGATCGACTCCGTATCGCAGCCGCTCCTGCGGGGGCTATCGGCGCAGGGCATGCTGTCGCCGGCGGACGGCGGTGAGGAGGGGGCCCGGCCCTTCGACGCGCGGAGGAATGGCTACGTGCTGGGCGAGGGCGCGGGGCTGCTGGTGCTGGAGCGCGCGGATCGTGCCGAGCAGCGCGGCGCCAAGCCCATGGGGAAACTGCTCGGCTATGGCCTCGCACAGGGCGGCGCAGAGGCGCTGGCCGCGGCGATCCGCGCGGCGCTCGAAGATGCCGCAGCCGAGCCGGGCGACATCGACGCCGTGTTCGCCGCCGCCAACGGGAGCCGGGAGCTCGATGCCTGCGAGGCGGAGGCGCTCCAGGCGGTGTTGGGCGACGGTGCCGTACCAGTCACAAGCCCGAAGTCCGCACTCGGCGAGTCCATCGGCGCCTCGGCCGCCCTGTCGCTGATCGCGGCGCTCTGGGCGATCAACGCGCGGACCATTCCCCCAACGTGGGGCTGTGCCGAGCCGGACACGGGGACCGCCGTGGTGGCCGAACCGACGCCCGCAGAGCTGCGCACATGCCTCGTGAGCTGCCTCGATGTCTCGGGCAACTGCGGAGCCCTCGTCGTCACTGCGCCGTAGACAGCGCGTTAGACACGAGCGCTGCCCGTGGGGTATAGTGTAGGCACGACGGAGCGCCGACGCGTGCTGCCTGTGCGGCCGGTAAGCTGCCGTCCGCAGCATGTTCCCCGCTCGGCGCTCCGTCGTACGCCAAGCACACGACCTCCCGCGAGGCAGACCCAGAACAATGCCTCCTGCTGACCATCCCGACGTGCTGTTGGGCCACTACCGGCGGATGCTCCTGATCCGGCGCTTCGAGGAGACGCTGGATGAGCTCTTCCGCGGTGGCGCCATATCGGGGACCACCCACCTGTGTGCCGGGCAGGAGGCCGTCGCCGTGGGCGCCTGTGCGGCCCTCGAGCCCGACGACCAGGTGCTGAGCAACCATCGCGGACACGGGCACTTCATCGCCAAGGGCGGCGAGCCCCGGCGGATCATGGCTGAGTTGTGCGGCAAGCTCGATGGCTACTCTCGCGGGCGCGGCGGCAGCCAGCACATGGCCCACTTCCCCATCGGCTTCCTCGGCTCAAACGGCATAACTGGCGGCACGATCCCCATCGCCACCGGTGCAGCGCTGTCGGCGAAGCTGCAGCGCACCGGGCGTGTCGTGCTGGCGTTCTTCGGCGAGGGCGCGGCCAATCAGGGCACGTTCCACGAGTCACTGAACATGGGCGCGGCCTGGGACCTGCCGGTCGTCTACGTGTGCGAGAACAACCTGTACGCCATGTCCACGGCGCTGTCCGAGGTGAGCAGAATCGCCCACATTGCTGACCGCGCCGCCGCCTACGGCATGCCCGGCGAGAGCGCCGACGGCAACGACATACTCGCCGTGCGCGATGTTGTGGCCAAGGCTGCGGTGCGCGCGCGAGCCGGTGATGGGCCGACGCTGATCGAGGCGAAAACGTACCGCTACTACGGTCACTCGAAGTCGGATATGCGCGAGTATCGCACGGACGCCGAGGAGGCCGAATGGCGGGCCAGGGACCCAATCCCCCGGTTCGGCGCCTGGCTCACTGAGCATGGAGTCCTCGATGCCGACAGCGACACGCGGACGAGGCAGGAGGTGGAGGCGGAGATCAGCGAGGCCGTCTCCTTCGCCGAGGGGAGTCCCGAGCCCGATCCTGCAGGGGCCGGTGAGGGTCTCTTTGCTTCGAGGGCGGAGCAGAGCAGGGAATAGCCATGGGCCGCGAGATCTACTACTCCCACGCCATCCGAGAGGCCCTCGCCGAGGAGCTGCGGCGGGACGAGCGCGTGCTGCTCATCGGCGAGGACATCGCGCAGTATGGCGGGGCCTTCAGGATCACGGAGGGCTTCCTGGACGAGTTCGGCGCCGAGCGCGTGATCAACGCGCCCATCTCGGAGAACAGTTTCGTCGGCGTCGCCGTCGGCGCCGCCCTTACAGGCATGCGGCCGGTGGCGGAGATCATGTTCATGGACTTCATCACGCTGGCCATGGACCAGCTCGTGAACCACGCCGCCAAGTTCCACTACATGTACGGCGAGCAGGCCTCCGTGCCCCTCGTGGTGCGCTGCCCGGCCGGTGCGGGCCGCGGCTACGGGCCGAGCCACTCCCAGAGCCTGGAGCGCTGGTTCGTCGCCACGCCGGGGCTGAAGGTCGCGGCGCCGGCGACGGCGGGCGATGCCAAGGGCATGCTCACGGCGGCCATCCGCGACGACGATCCGGTCATCTTCGTGGAGAGCAAGCTGCTGTACGGGCGGCGCGGCGAGGTGCCGGACGGAGAGCACGTGGTGCCGCTGGGCTCGGCACGACTCGCACGCGATGGAACAGATGTGGCGATCATTGCGTATTCTAGGATGGTGGAGGAAGCCCTGCGCGCGGCGGAGGCTCTGGCGCAGAGCGGCATCTCGGCCGAGGTAGTCGATCTGCGCTCCCTGGCGCCGCTGGACATGGACACCGTGGCTGCGTCGGTGGAGAAGTGCGGGCGCGTCGTGGTGGCCGAGGAGGGGCACCTCACGGGCGGCATCGGGGCCGAGGTGGCCGCACGGATCATGGA
Organism: Armatimonadota bacterium; assembly: GCA_050114035.1. Taxonomy (GTDB): domain Bacteria; phylum Armatimonadota; class Zipacnadia; order JAUWAU01; family JAUWAU01; genus JAUWAU01. Next base: position 5,206 of record JASFTE010000258.1, read on the forward strand.
GCGCTGCTTCGACGTGCTGGAGGCGCCCATACGCCGCGTGGCGGCCCTGGACGCGCCCGTGCCGGCCAGCGTAGTGTTGGAGCAGGCGGCGACGCCGGGCTGGGAGGACATCGGCCGGGCGGCCGCGGAAATCGTGCAACAGTACTGAGGTGGACAGGCGCATGGACGGACTCGTATCCGTCATCATCGTCAACTACAACAAGCGATCGTATTCCGAGCTGTGCGTCAGCAGCCTGCTGAAGACGGCGTACGAGCCGCTGGAGATCATCGCGATTGACAACGGCTCCACGGATGGCACCGGGGCGTTGTTGCAGGACCTGGGAGACGCATGTGCGGCCGCGGGCGCATCGTATGAGGTGATCCTGAACGACAGCAACGTTGGCGCGCCGGCCGCCCGCAATCAGGGCATGGCGCAGGCGCGGGGCGACTACATCGCCTTCCTGGACAACGACGTCGCCGTGCGCGACGTGCAGTGGCTGCGGAAGCTGCGGGCCGCGCTCGAGGAGGCCGATGAGAACGGCATCTGCGGCCCGAAGCTGCTGTTCCCCTTCGAGCCGTACCACATCGAGTTCGCCGGATGTGACGTGAGCCCCACCGGGAGGGTACACTATAGAGGACGGGGCGCGGCCCGGGACGCGCCGGAGTTCAACGAGCGCCGCGAGGTGCAGTGCCTCATCAGCGCCGCGTGGCTCATGAAGGCGAAGCTCATCGATGAGATCGGGCTCATGGACGAGCTGTTCAGCCCGGCCCAGTACGAGGACATTGACTACTGCTACCGCGCACGCCATGCTGGGTACCGCGTGCTGTACGAGCCGGCGGCGGAGATGTACCACTTTGAGAACGTGACGACTGACGGCTCCGCGGACGTTGCCTTCAGGCAGGTCACGATGCGCAACGCGGTGGCCTTCAAGCGGCGCTGGCGGCACGTCTTCGCAACCGAGGGCGGCCCGCCGGACCGCGAGCTCGAGTGGGCGCCGCTCGAGACGCGTCCCATCGAGCAAACGGGCGTTCCGCCGTTGATCGGGGCAGATTAGCACGGGCCGGTCTGGTCTCAGGAAGGTGGCAGTGGGATGACCGACGACCAACTCAAGGGCGAGATCAAGGAGCTCCTCGTGGAGGTCTGCTTTCTCGACATCAGCCCCGGCGACATCACGGACGACGGCAACCTGATGGACGATCCGTACAACATCGAGTCGTTCAACCTGCTCGAGATCTCCGTGCATCTGGAGGAGAAGTACGACATCGCCTTCGCCGAGGAGGATCTGAGCCTGGAGCTGTTCGAGAACGTGGACTCCATCGCTGCATACATCAAGGGCAAAGTAGCCGCCGAGCAAGCAGCATCGTGACAGCGTATGGACGACTCAATTGAGCAGGCCGTGCAGTTCCGCAGCGCTGACGCGCTGCTGCGGGGCATGCTGCACACGCCCCCGGCGGCCGCGGACCGTCGGGCCGCTGTCGCGGTCTGTCCCCCATTTGCGGAAGAGAGGAAGTGCGGCCACCGGGTGCTCGTGCACGCCGCCCGGGCCCTCGCGCGGGCGGGCTTCTCGGTGCTCCGGTTCGATCTCTCCGGCACGGGCGAGAGCACGGGCGATCCGGCGGCCGGGTGCCC